>NZ_JAESLA010000011.1:0-17532 GCF_017892405.1 Staphylococcus sp. GDY8P85P
CGTCAAAGGAGCAAGCTCCTTGTCTGTTCGCTCGACTTGCATGTATTAGGCACGCCGCCAGCGTTCATCCTGAGCCAGGATCAAACTCTCCATAAAAATTTATGATGTTTGATTAGCTCATAATACTAAATAGTGTTTGTAACAGTTAAGTTACTGTTTATTGGAATTAACGTTGACATATTGTCATTCAGTTTTCAATGTTCATTAAAATGGAGCGGGTGATGGGAATCGAACCCACAACATCAGCTTGGAAGGCTGAGGTTTTGCCATTAAACTACACCCGCATATTTAATTAGAAAGTTTATTTGGTGCGGCCGAGAGGACTTGAACCTCCACGGGATTTCTCCCACTAGGCCCTCAACCTAGCGCGTCTGCCATTCCGCCACGACCGCTGGCAAAACGCAATAATTACTATTAATTATCGAGAACAATAATTATTGTAAATGTTTTGTAATGAAATGTCAATAACTTTTTAACATATTTTTAAACAAGTTTTACAAACAATTTATGTTTGATACATTTATTAAAGCAACGATATATACTATACATGTTTATTTGATTAATGTCAACGTATAAATGATAAAATATTTAAGACTGGGACATAAATAATATAATTATGCTATTTTGCAGTTTCGCAGTAGCTGACTGAACTGAGAAGGCGCTTAAATCAAGCTTTTCTCAGTTCTAGTCACCCTTGCGGAGGTGGGCGGGGCCCCAACACAAAAAATCACGAAAGTGATTTTACAAGCTAAGCAGGTTGGGGATACGACGAATCTAAAAAGAATTCTGTCCCACTCCCAATACGTTATTGCTTAGTTATTTCAATTAACGCGTTTTATTAGTGATAACTTCCCCTTGCACTTCCCGCATCTCATCTTTTTCACATCGACTTTTTTAATTCTGAGATATTGGCAACCACATGATTTACATTGATATACGTAATTAGCACGTTCTTCATACGTTTGAATAGGCGTACAAAATCTTGGTGCACCTACTTGCTTACTTAACACTTTAAAATCTGTATTTTTATGTTGATACCCTTTTCCGAGTATGTGTAAATGATAATGGCACAATTCATGTTTAATGATATCAATTAATGCTTTCTCCCCATAATATTGATATTGCTTGGGATTAATTTCGATATTATGTGATTTTAACATATAGCGACCACCAGTGGTGCGTAGCTTGTTATTAAATAAAGCTTTATGACAAAATGGTCTATTAAAAAACTGACTTGAAATACGTTCTACTATAGTTTGTAATTCATTATTATTCATGGGGATCAATCATGGTTAAAGACACTTTGCCCTTAGTTTGATCTATATTTAGTATCCACACATCCACTATGTCTCCCACACTTACGATGTCCATTGGATTTTTGACGAATTTTTTAGATAGTTTCGATACATGGACCAAGCCATCTTGTTTCACACCTATATCAACGAATGCTCCGAAATCAACTACATTTCTTACGGTGCCACTTAATTTCATACCTACTTTTAAATCTTCAATAGATAATACATCTGACTTCAAGATTGGCGTTTCGAATTCATCTCTAGGATCTCGATTAGGTGCCATTAATGATTTAATTATATCTTCAAGTGTAGGTACTCCGACATTGAGTTGATTAGCAACTTGATCCACATTTACTTTAGATAGCTCTGTTTTAAGTTTATCAGTACCTAAATCTTTAATATTTAAATCTAAAATACCCAATAATTTATACGTTACGTCATAACTTTCAGGGTGAATAGAAGTATTATCTAATGGTTCAGTACCATCTACAATACGCAAGAATCCGATACTTTGTTCAAATGTTTTTGCACCTAAACGTTTCACTTTACTAATTTCTTTATTGTGCTTAATGGCTCCATTCTCTTCACGGTAATCAATGATGTTTTGAGCAATCGTACCGGATAATCCAGATACATATTGTAATAATGATTTAGAAGCCGTATTTACATCAACGCCCACTTGGTTAACAGCAGTTTCAACTACAAATGTTAGTGCGCTTTCAAGTTCTTTTTGATTTACATCGTGTTGATATTGTCCAACTCCAATAGATTTAGGATCTATTTTAACTAATTCACTTAAAGGGTCTTGAACACGTCTACCGATGGATACTGCACTACGTTCTTCAACTTGAAAATCAGGAAACTCTGATCTAGCAATTTCAGATGCTGAATAAACAGAAGCACCCGCTTCATTGACAATAATAAATTTAATTTCTAAGTTATACTTTTTAATAACATTTGCAACAAATTGTTCAGTTTCACGACTCGCTGTACCATTACCAATAGCAATGAGTTCAACATGATTTTCTTTAATCATTCTGACTATTTCTTTTTCTGATGCTTCTATCTTAGATTTAGGTGGGTGTGGATAAATCACACTCTTATCAATAAAAGTGCCGAATGGATTAATTACTGCTAACTTGCAACCTGTTCTAAATGCTGGGTCAACACCTAAAATTTGCTTACCCTTCATAGGTGGTTGTAATAACAAATGTTTTAAGTTTTCACTAAAGACTTCAATGGCATGTTGTTCAGCTTTACTAGTTAAATCTGCTCGGATTTCTCTTTCGATTGAAGGCATAATTAATCGTTTTAAACTATCCTCAATAGCTAGCTTAATATAATCTCTATGCGGATTTTGAAGTTTAATTTCACTTTTCTCAATTGAACTAGCCACTTGTTTTGTATCAAATTCTATTTTGATTGATAGAATTTTTTCTTTTTCACCACGATTCATAGCAAGTACTCTATGATTTGCTACATGCCTAATAGGTTCTACATAGTCATAATACATTGCAAATATTTCTTTTTCATCTTCTGCTTTCTTCTTCTTAGTTGTCACAATACTTCCCTGTCTATAAAGCTCTTTTAATATGCGACTACGATATTTAGGATTATCTGAAACATGTTCAGCAATGATATCTAATGCACCTTGAATCGCCTCATCAATATTTGTTACCTCATCAGTAATGAAACTTTCTGCCTTTTGTTTTAAGTCACCTTGCTGTCCATCATAGATCCATTTAGCTAAGCTTTCTAAACCTTTTCTTTTAGCTTCTGTCGCTCTTGTTTTCTTCTTTTGTTTAAAAGGTCTATATAGATCTTCGACACGTTGCAATTTAGTTTGTTTAAGTATATCTTCTCTCAACTCATTTGTTAATAAGCCTTGTTGTTCAATATTATGTATAACTTCTTCTTTTCTTTTTTGTAAATTTGCAACGTATTGGTATTCATCTGAAATCTGTTTGATTTGAACTTCATCCAATCCTCCAGTTGCTTCTTTACGATATCTTGCAATAAAGGGAACCGTATTATTGTCTTCTAATAAACTTAATACTGATTTCACTTGTTTTTCAGAAAATTGATATTTTGTTGTTATTTCATCAATTAGATTTTTATTCATTTTATGACCACACTTTTTCATATTTTCTACTCAATTTTATCATATTTTTCATGTTAATTTATTAAGTCAACTTTGTACCTATTTTTATTTATTCATATCAATATAAAAAAACTGAGGCATGACGATACCTCAGTTTCTATTACTATTTTACTGTTTAGCAGCTTGCTGTAATTTCTTGATTGCAGTTCTTTGCAATCGAGACACATGCATTTGACTTAAACCAATGCGTTCACCAGTTTCTTTCTGGCTTAGTCCTTCAATAAATGTGCATTGAATGATTTCTCTTTCTCTATCTGAAAGAATAGGCAAAATACGTTCCAGAATCATACGTTTTTCTGTTAAGTCATAATTGTCATCTCTTTGACCCATTATATCTAATAAAGTCACTGTTGAACCATCTTTATCTGCTTCAATCGAGTGATCCACGCTAAGCGCATTATAACTTTGTCCCATTTCCATAGCTTCAAGTACTTCTTCTTCAGAAACTTCCAAACGATCAGCAATTTCTGCTATTGATGGGGAACGTTCTAATTCATTCGTTAATTCATCACTTACTTTTTTTATACGTGGACCGATTTCTTTTATTCTTCTTGGAACATGAACACTCCAAGTTTTATCTCTTAAATATCTCTTAATCTCACCAATAACGGTCGGTACTAAGAATGCTTCAAATTTGCGATCAAAAGACAGGTCAAATCTGTTAATAGCACCTATTAAACCAACCATACCAACTTGAACTAAATCTTCGTGATGTGATTGCCCTTTTGAATACTTATAAGCCAACGATTCAATTAGTTTACGGTAATGATTGACTAATCTGTCTTGAGCTTCTGTATTAGCGTTATCTTGATGTTCCTTAATCCATTGGTTAATTTGTTCAGGTGATACATCATTAACTGATTTCGACTCTTTCGTCATTATTTGGCACCTGCTCTTTTTTTATATACTTAATCATACTGATTGTTACACCAGATTCTTTAAAGACTTTCACTTCATCCATTAAGGATTCAATTAAGAATAAACCAAGTCCGCCTTCACGTAAGAAATCGATATTTTCATTCTCATCGTAAGGTCCTAATTGTGATTTCGTTGTCTCATAATCAAAACTTTCGCCTTGATCTGAGATAATAATTTTTATTTTATCATCAAATAACTCAAAACATAAATTAATCATACCATTTGTATCTTTATTTTTATAAGCATGTTTAACTGCGTTAGTAACGGCTTCACTTACTGCAATTTTAGAATCTTCGATATCGTCATAAGATGCGCCTGCTCTTGAAAATACGCCTGATAACGTTAAGCGAATTAGACTTACATATTCGGCAGAGGCAGGCAATTTCATCTCGATATAATCATTTTTAATTGGCAAGTTATTCTACCTCCGTTCCTTCATTGACATGCATTAAGTCTTTAAGACCAGTAATATCAAATAATCTTCCGATTCTATCTGATACCCCTAAGATATATAACTCTTTATCATTTTGGTTCAATGCTTTTAATGTTCCTACAAATAATCCTAATCCTGTAGAATCCATATAACTAACGTTTGTTACATTAACGTGAATATCATGTGTACCTTCTTGTCTCATTGGCATTAATACTTCTTCCAATTCAGGTACAGTATATACATCTAATTCACCAGCAACAATGACTTCATAATATTCATCATGTGTTACCGTTTCAATGTTAAGGTTCATAGTTCTTACACTCCCATTTTAGTCTTTTGTTACTACCAATTATGTATACTCTAGTAAGTATACCCATAGTTAGATTTATATAATCAATAAATTTAATATTTAATTTACACGTTTTATAATCAATATAGTCATATCGTCACGTTTGTTAGGATTTTGAATTTTTAATATAGCTTCATAAAGTATTTGTACTATATCTTGTGGATGCATATGCTTATATTTTCGAATAAGGTTTAACAATGTCTTTTTAGCGATAAATTCACCATCCGTATATCTTGCTTCTGTCACACCATCTGTAAATATTATAACTAAATCATCTAAGTAGATTGGGATTTCTTGTTGATTATATCTAGTGTGCTGACTTACACCTAGTACTCTACCTCTAACGTCAATTTCTTCGAACGTTTCAGTTTCCGCTCGATATATGTATCCCGGCTCGTGTCCAGCAGAACTACAATATAATAAATGGTTCATTTCTTCATAGAGTCCATAAAACATAGTTACAAACATATTTTGATTTACGTTTTTTTCAACAACTCGATTGAGACGCTTTAAACCATCACTTGGCAATTGAGAGTGGCCATAAGAGTCCATTCCGAACTTAATCATACTCATTGCTAGTGCAGCAGGGATACCTTTACCTATGACATCGGCAACCGCAAAACTCATCGTTCCATCTCGATGGTCAATTAAATTAAAATAATCGCCACTTACTTTCTGTGCAGCGACAGAAATCACACCGATTTGAATACTATCAAATTGAGGAATATCCGTTTTCAACATGGTTTGTTGAAGCCTTGAAGCTAAGTCAATTTCTTTATCGTGGAATTGCATTTTATCAACTAACTTTTGGTAGTCTCGATAGCTATAGCCAAATCCTTTGACTACTTCTTGCAAAACATCTAATGTATTCAAAATTTGTTCTTTCTCTAAATTCAAGGAGGTTACATATGATTTGTGTATATTCACAATATCTTCAGGTAGAATATCTTTTTTTATGACTTCATCTGTAAAATCATTACATTTTATTAGAAATTGTTGTTTATTTTTCGTAACTAAACTTTCATCTATAAGTTGCTTATAATGCTTTTTAAATTCTTCCACGAATCTGCCTCCTTATCTCAATAAATGGATCGCTAATGACTTATTTATATGTATTTAATATTTATTAATAAAATTTACTAATGCTAATGACATAATATTAAATAATAAACTCTCTATTTAAAAAAGACTTTAGGTATTACCTAAAGTCAACAACTAAAGACCTTTCAATCATTTTCGTACTTATCTTCTTTCATAATGCATATGTATTAAGTACTTTGAAATCAAATAATTAAATATTTGAACAACTGATATTAAAAATTTTGTCTTTAATAGTTAATATGAAATACATTTGGATTATACATGAATTTAGTTAAGAATTTTGGGATTTAACTTCATCATGTAATCCTAAACTAATATCTAAGGCATCATCTACTTCTTGCATTTTCTCTTCAGATAAGTACGTTAATTTTTCTTTTAATCGCTTTTTATCTAGTGTACGAATTTGCTCTAGAAGGATAACTGAATCCTTATCAAGTCTATATTTCTTTTTTTCAATTTCAACATGTGTTGGTATTTTCGCTTTATTAATCCTTCCCGTAATCGCAGCGACGATTACGGTAGGACTATATTTGTTGCCAGTATCATTTTGAATGATAACTACAGGTCTGACTCCCCCTTGTTCTGAACCCTGTACTGGTGACAAATCAGCTAAATATACATCGCCTCTTCTAATCATTCACTCTTATAATTAGAAATAATGTACGTTTCATTGCAATCACAAGCTTCACATTCTAATGGAAAAGCTTCTGTCGCTAGGGAGAGATTTAATTCGGCCATCTGAGCATAGCCCTCTTTTAAAGATTGTTCAAGACTGTGACTTCTATTTTGATTAAAAGTAAGCATAATATGAACCTCCAATTGATACCAAATACAACATTATAAACTTTAATTTATTTTTATAATAACAAATTTTGTATCAAGTGACTATACTATTTTAATAATTCATTAGTTACATGCATCTCGTCATCAACTTCGTAGATTCTAGGTAAACGTCGACCTAAATTGCATAGTACTTCATAACTAATCGTGTGTTGCTTTTGTGCTAAAGCTTCCACTGATTGTGGGGAATCACTTGAGTTATCTATAAGTGTCACAGTATCGTCTTCTTGCACATCTTCAGGCACATGTATAATCATTTGATCCATACATACACGGCCGATGACTTCGCATTGATGACCGTTTACACTTACATATGCACCTTGCATTGAACGTAGGTAACCATCTGCATAACCAATAGGTAGAATCGCAATCTTCATATTGTCAGTTGCTGTATAGGTGCTTCCATAACTGACAGATTCACCTGGTTTTAAATATTTAGTTTGGACTACTTGTGTTTTTAATTGCGTACTTGGTTGCAATTGAGTAGTAACTGTTTCTTTAACATACGCTGACGGATAGTAGCCATATAAGGAGATACCTAATCTAATGGCGTTACATAGTTCATAATGTCTTAATAAAGAACCTGCTGAGTTTTGTGCATGGATATATTTTGGCTTTTCAGCTTGCGTGACTATTTGCTCAAATTGTTCATACTGTTGATCCATAGAATCGCCCGGTTCATCTGCATTAGCGAAGTGCGTATATACGCCTTCGAATATTAAATGCGGTTGGCTATGAATTAGACGGATAACTTCTTTGTATTCTTCTAATGATTTAATTCCAAGTCTCCCCATCCCTGTGTCTAATTTTACATGTAGCCATAGATTCTTTTCATTATCATCACTAATTAGATCAATTGCATGTTGAAGCCATTGTAGTGATGGTACAGTCAATGCAACTCTATGTTGAATTGCTTTGTTTATATCTTCAAGTGGTATAACGCCTAAAATAAGTATTTGCGCATTTACACCATGCATTCGTAATTCAATCGCTTCGTCAAGAGTGGCAACTGCAAAAAATGTAGCACCGTTTTTCATTAAATGTTGTGCTATCTTGACGCTTCCTAAACCATAGCTATTTGCTTTTACGACTGGTATCACCGTTTTATGGTTATGCAACGATTTGAAAGCATTATAATTATTTAAAATTGCTGATAAATCTACATTTAAGTAGGTTGATCTATAGAATTTATCTGACATAAGTAGTCCTCCTCTTTACTATTAAATACCATGTAGTAGTTGATTTATCTCGTGCAATTGGCGAGGTAGAAATTATTTACATTATAATACTGTTAATCTCTCTTTTCTAATAAAACCTGACTCATCGCATAATGCTCAGTGTGTGTAATAGATACATGTACGATAAAGTCTTCGTAATCAATACATGGTTTCCCATTGCTATCGTTATAACAATTAATATCTTTAAAGGCCACTGTTTTTCCTAAACCAGTTCCTAATGCCTTACTGAACGCTTCTTTCGTTGCGAAACGACCTGAAAGAAACTCTAGTTTTCTCTTTTCACTTTTAAATGATTGGAACTTTTGTTCTTCTTCTTGAGTTAAAATTCTTTTGACTAACCTGTCTGTTTGTTTCTCGAAAGCGTTCTTAATTCTTTCAATTTCTATTAAATCAATACCTATTCCATATATCATGCTAAGCCCTCACTCACTAGGTAGATTTGAACGATCTATTGTTGTAGCCATTTCATTAATATCATTCTGCTGTATATTTTTCTTATTTTGTATCATTTGTTTAAGATTTATTGCGTCTGTTTTTGTAATCAGGTCTATTTGAGAAATACCACCGGCAGTCGATAAATGTAATGTTGCTAATTGATATTTTCTCATTAGAAACCCTTCCTCAATATCGATATTCTGAATTCGATAAAAAGGAATGATTTTAGTGTTGATAAAAATAATACCTCGTCTTATATAAATTTCATTGTTCGAATAATAATAGCGAAAATTTTTATATTTTAAAAATGGTATTAGAAATATAAAAACAACACAACATAAAATTATAAGTCCTATCGCAACACTTACAATCAATAGGCGATGCAATACTTCAATGTATAAATCACATAATACACTTGCTACTACCACAATAATTGTAAAAATAATACTAGCAATCATTGAAGCAATCCTCATCACTTTAGGGCCATTTTTATTCATGTAATTATAATTAGTCATCGTACTCACCTCTTAAATACGCATCAACATAGCGTTGCGAAGTTTCTTCTTTTATAAACTTTAATTCCATAAATTCAAATATTGATCCCTTAGCAACAAAGAAGTAAATATTAGCTAAATGACTTCTTTCAAGCAGAGGATGTTGGCTCGTCTCTATACCTATAATTTTATTTGTTTTGAAATAATATGTTTGAAAACCAAACGTACTCACTCGTTTCAAAGTAATTTCATCATTTTCTATCACTAGGCCAGCATTTTTAACGTAGATATATGCATGTGCCATCATCACAATAATGATAATTAAAGCGATAAAAAAGCTCCATGCACTCCAAAAATAAGTTCCAATACTAGCGATAATTAAAACAATTATACTCGGTATGAAAAAGTGACGATGAAATCCATTCCACGGCATAATGTTTTGAACCTTATTAAACTTCATTTCAGGCACAAGCTCGCCAATAATTTCATATGCTTCTTTTTGTTTTATAAATGGTAATATCATAATTTTACCATTATTACTTGCATCATCATTAGACTCGATATCCATATCACTCGTGATAATAAAGTGTATAGAGGTGTATCCAAAGATTTTTCTTAAGAAAGATTGTTTCTCTAATACGGCTTGTAGTCGATCTGTTGGCACTGTTAGATTTTTCACATTAAAAAGACCGTAACTAATCTTAAGATGATTACCCTGTTGGACAACTTTGTAGTTATAGTAACGTATAATCGTGATTATAGTTCCTAACACATAACTAATGATTAAAATAGATGCAACTATAAATAGTACAATTATAAGTACAGAATTCACCCATTGCCATAGATTAGACGTCCATTTATCCCAAGGTATCACATTTTGAAATGCACCTACTATTGGTGAAACTGTAGCAAAAGCCACTCCAATTGCACCGCTCGTCATAGCCATTAGTATTAATGAACTTAAGGACATTTTAAACACATGCTCTGGATTACGCTTTGTTGAACTCGTCGATGCATTTAATCGCTCAGTATTTAGTTCATTATCACCTATAGCATCATTGATCGTGTATTCTAGCACATCATTATTTAATTCTTTTTGTCTAGAACGGATAGTTTGTTCAATTAAATCACTTTGTTTCTTAGTTATTGTTGACAATTCAATGTCATCACTTGGCGCTTTGATTTGTAAACGAACACCACCAACGATTTGATTAATCAAACCTTGTGTTGTATCTAATGACTGAATTCTGCTTAAATTTAGTTCTTTTCTTTTTTTATTTAACCAGCCAGAAGTAACAATAAATTGGTCATCTTCAATCCAATATCTTGTAACTTTAATTTCTAAAAATCGATGTATAAACGTTAAGATAAAGATGAATAAAAAGATGGATGGACCAATATAATGTCGAATTTCTGTAAAATCAAAATTCCAAATATTAAAACCAACAAATACGATAAATGTAAAAATATTTTGTTTAATCACATCTATTATCCCTGTTATGTATGAAATAGGATGTAATTTTTGGGGATTAAACATCTGAATCAGCACCTCGCAATGCTATAAAAATATCTTCTGATAATTCATTCATTTCTTCTTCTGAGACAATGGGTAATTTCAGTTCATGCCCCGCAGTTACAAAAATTAAAACATTTAATTTTAATAATTTTAAAATAGGGTTACTTTTAATTTCTAAAAATTGTAGACGTTCAATTTTAGTTATTTGGTGTTTTTTAAAAATAAAAGTTTTTTTAACTTCGACATTTCTATTATCAACCCTATAATAACGATATTTATACTTGATAATCGGTTGTAATAGTAAACGAATAATCGAAATGAAGACTAAGAAGATAAGTATGTAGACAATAAAGTGGTACCAATTAAAATATTGCCACATTGAAAATAGTGCAGCAATGATAATTAGTTCTATTAAAAATAAGATACCACTATTGATCCAGTGGTATTTCAGTGCATTTTTAGGACTTTTATGAAATGATCGTTCTACCTTCATAATATACTCCTTTGCAATTTTACTTTATTATATCATATTCGATATGATGCTTACGCTCCTATAGCGAAGATGCAATAAGGTTCATTTATTTTTAGGCTTGTATCGAATTAAAAAACCACCTCAAAAGCATGAGATGGTTTAATCATAAAATTAATATTGATGCATTTTATTTTTGTAAATCTGCAAAAGTTCGGCCTTTCATTGTAGATCGACCTTTATCTTGTCTTTCGCGACAATCTGGCTTTTTGCCTTTTTTCTTATTAAAGTTACCTTTAGAACGTTTGTTTTTATTATCAAATTTATTATTACGTTTTCCACCACGGCGTGATCCATTACCTTTACCTTGGCGATTTTTACGTGCTAATGGTTTTTCAAATGTTAATTGTACTTCAACTTCATCATTCGCTTCAACTAGTTCTTGTAGTAATGATGCAACTAATTCTGTACTATCGTATTCTTCTAATAACTCACTTGAGATACGTTTCAAACGCGCTTCACTTTCACGTGACATCCAATTTTTAACTTTATCTTTGATGTCATCTTCACGCGCTTTTAATACTTCTTTACGGTGTGGCGGTCTTAACGCATTCATTCGTCTTCCATTTGCATCTTCTATTTGACGGATATAATCCATTTCAATAGGGTTAACAAATGTAACTGCGATACCTTCTTTACCAGCACGACCAGTTCGACCAATTCTATGTGTATAGCTTTCCGTATCTTGAGGAATGTCAAAGTTATATACATGACTTACACCTGAAATATCTAATCCACGAGCAGCAACATCTGTGGCTACTAAGATATCAATTTGGTCATTTTTAAATTTCTTTAATACTTCTAAACGTTTAGCTTGTGTAATATCACCGTGTAAACCTTCTGCTTTATAACCTTTTGATAATAACGCACTTGTTAATTCATCAACACGACGTTTCGTTCTACCAAATACTATAGCTAACTCTGGTTGATGTACATCTAAGAAATTAGTGAATGTATCGAATTTTTCAAGTTCTTTAACAATTGTATAATATTCATCAATTTGAGGATCTGACATTTCGTTATTCATTGTTTTAACGATTTGAGGAGATTTCATAAATTGTTGTACTAATGTTTGAATTGCTTTAGGCATCGTTGCTGAGAATAACATGGTTTGTCTTTGCTCAGAAGGAATTTTATCCATAATGAATCTCATATCATCGATGAATCCCATGTTCATCATTTCATCCGCTTCATCCAAAATTAATGTATGAATACCATTTGTTTTTAATGTACGTCTATTTAAGTGATCAATAACACGTCCTGGTGTACCTACAACAATTTGTGGTCCTCTTTTTAAGGCTTTAATTTGACGGTCGATTGGCATACCACCAAATACGGTTACAACTTGTACATTTTGACCACGACTAAATTCTCTTAATTGTTCAGCTACTTGCATAGCTAGTTCTCTTGTAGGTGCTAATATTAAGGCTTGTACACCTGATTGACCCACAACTTTTTCTATTAAAGGAATCCCGAACGCTCCAGTTTTACCTGTCCCAGTTTGCGCTTGTCCAAGGATGTCTCTTCCTTCTAATGTATAAGGGATACTATCTTTTTGGATAGGTGTAGGTTCCTTAAAACCCATTGCTTCAAGGGTTTCTACAGTTTTATCCGAAATCCCTAGTTCTTTAAAATTTTGCAATATAATTCTCCTTTTAACTTTCTTATTTATCAATATACGTTTGTGTATATAAGGTCCTCTTATTACGTCAACTTCTATATAGTACCACCTAAAATTATATATCGCAATAAAGCAATTCTAGTGATAGGTTCGTTTTCCCAAGATTCAAGACATAATAGCGTTTACATTTTTTACACTTTTTTTAGCTTTTAAAGTAAAAAAACAAGTCACTAAAGGATTTATATTCCTTTTAAGTGACTTGCCTAATCGTAATAGCAACCTTGAAAATAATTAAATCAATTTATTTACTACTTCTTCGAGCTTATTGCCACGTGAGCCCTTTACTAGAACTTTGTCATTAGCAACTAAATTATCCATTAAATATTGCGTTAGTGCTTGTTTATCCGTGAAATATTGAACATGATCAACAAATTGACCACCTTTGTCACTTATATATTTCGCATCGTTACCATATGTTAATAGCGTTTGGATATTTTTGTCTTCTAAATAAGCACCGACATCTTCATGCATTTGACGGCTATTTTCTCCTAATTCAAGTGAATCAGCAAGTACAATGATTTTACGGCCATCCATTTGGCTTAATGTATCTATAGCTGCTTTCATACTAGTAGGACTTGCGTTATACGCATCATTAATTATAGTTATGTCGTTATCAGTAATATGGCGTTCCATGCGCATACCTGTAAGTTGAACATGATGAATATTATGTTGAATTGTTTCATATTCCAATCCTAATTCATGGCCAATAGCAATGGCGATAGCGGCATTTTTCATATTATGAATGCCTAGAATAGGCAATTTATAATGTTCATTACCATTAATATTAAAAGCAATACCATCATTTTCACTCTGCTCTACTTCACAAACTAAAGTATTATTTGGTTTTAAACCGATACTTAGGCATTTAGCATGCTTAACATCTTTAACATGTGGTTCTAGTAATGGTTCGTCACCGTCATAAATAAACGTTCCACCTTCTTTAAGTCCAATTGTTATTTCTGATTTAGCTTGAGCAATACCTTCACGTGAGCCCAAATCTTGCATATGTGACTCACCAATATTCGTAATAACGGCAATGTCAGGCTCAGCAATCGTCGATAATAATTCGATTTCATGGAAACCAGACATACCCATTTCTAAAATTGATATCTCAGTATCTGGATCAAGTTCTAAAATCGTTAATGGTAAGCCTATCTCATTGTTGTAGTTACCTTGTGTTTTTTTAACTTTAAACTCAGTGTGTAAGACACTTTCAATCATATCTTTCGTCGTTGTTTTACCATTGGAGCCTGTCACACCTATAACTTTAGGATTCACATGTTTTAAATAGGCTTTGGCTAATTGCTGTAACGCAACTAACGTATCGTCTACCCAAATAATTGGTCCGTTCACATTATCATCGATGTCATGGCCCTTTTCATAGAAAGATGCACCGGCACCATCTATTAACGCTTGTGAAACAAATTGATGGCCATCTACATTTTCACCTTTAAAAGGGATAAATAGCATATCGTGTGTGATTGCACGTGAATCAATCGTTACACCTTTGATTGTATGTTGTAAATATTCTGTTTCTATCTCACAAGGTATCCATTCCTGAATTTGCTTTAATGAAACTTCTATCATTTATGAATTCCCCTCTTAGTCGATTGTGTATTTATTTTTCTTTTTATCCTCGTGACGTTCTTTAGCTAAATCAATTAGTTTAGTAATTAAATCAGAATAGGATAGTCCCATATTCTCCCATAAGCTTGGATACATACTAAATGCTGTAAATCCAGGCATCGCATTCGTTTCATTAATGAAAATTTGATTATCTTCAGTAACGAAGAAATCCGCACGTACTAGACCAGAACAATCTGTAGCTTTAAATGCTTCTAATGCCATATTTCTTAAAGTCATTTGTACTTCTTCATCAAGTTCTGCTGGGATTTGTAAACTAATTTTACCGTCCTTATATTTTGATTTGTAATCATAAAACGCAACATCTTTAATGACTTCGCCTGGCCATGTTGTTTCAGGATAATCATTACCTAATACAGCCACTTCAACTTCACGTGCATTAATACCTTGTTCAATAACAAGCTTACGGTCAAATTGGAAAGCTTCCTCGATACCAGCTTTTAATTCATCTTCATTGTTACATTTACTGATACCGACGCTTGAACCTAGGTTCGCTGGTTTTACGAATACAGGATATGTAAGTTTATCTTTAACAAGTTTGATAATATTACCTTCATATTTTTCATATTCACTTCTTAAGAAACTAATGTAAGGTAATTGTGGTAACCCTCTATGTTCAAATAATTGTTTCATAACAAGTTTATCCATTGAACTTGATGCTGCTAATACACCATTACCGACGTATGGTAAATCCAGAACTTCAAACAACCCTTGAATCGTACCGTCCTCACCATTAGGACCATGGAGTAATGGGAATACCGCATCATAAGGTTTACCGTCACTACTTTCTTTCAATAAAGTTGTGATCTCACCTGCTTCTACATCGGCCATATTAAGTGATTCAATTGATTTAATCTCTTCAGTAATATTATCTTTTTTCTTCCATAATCCATCATTCGTTATATAAATGATATCGACTAAATATTTTTCTTTATCAATTGCGTTAAGAACATTTTGCGCAGTTAATTTCGAAACATCATGTTCAGCACTTTTACCACCATATACGATACAAATGTTTTCTTTTACCATAAGTAGTTCCTCCATTAAGAAAGATCATAACTCGCGCATTTGTATAAAGTTATATCTCAATTTGATATTTCAACTTCCCACAAATACTCTTATCTCTTTCAACTCATTTTTAATTTTTCTTTTTAGTTAACTATCAATATTTTATGAAATTTATTTAGGTTAAACTATGCTTTCTAAAAATCAATATTATCACAGTCTAAAGCAATTTTGCATTTATCAACTTAAATATAAATGTGATTATGTGATGAATATCTTTTATTATCGCATAAGAATTAAACTCAATTAAGCGATGTTTATTTTTCTTTTACACATTCACTCTGTTATTTTCTAGCAAATTAACTTAAAGTCATGTAAAATTTGTATATAATATTATTCGTTAGATTATAAGAGTTTAAGGAGTTTTCTCATGAAATATTCATCCCGTCAACAGCCATCTAAGCATTGGCTACGTAAAATAGACTGGATACTCGTAGCATTATTAACAATATTAGCTATAATTAGTGTTACTACGATTAGCTCAGCTATGGGTGGCGGCCAATATAGTGCAAACTTTAGTATTCGCCAAATTATCTACTATATATTGGGTGCTATTATTGCGCTCATCATTATGCTTATTTCACCTAAAAAGATTAAAAATAATACATATATTCTATACTTCATCTTTTGCATATTGCTTGTTGGTTTATTGATTTTACCAGAAACATCAATCACACCAATTATTAACGGTGCTAAAAGTTGGTATTCCTTTGGACCAGTAAGTATACAGCCTTCAGAATTTATGAAAGTTATCTTAATTCTTGCATTAGCAAAGAGTGTTTCTAATCATAATCGCTTTACTTTCAATAAATCTTTTCAAACTGATTTAGTTTTATTCTTTAAAATCATTGGCATCTCAATTATTCCAATGGCATTAATCCTATTGCAAAATGACCTAGGTACAACCCTTGTGATATGTGCAATTATTATTGGGATTATGTTAATAAGTGGCATTACATGGAGAATATTAGCCCCATTATTTATAGCCGCATTTGTTATAGGTGGAACGATTATTTTAGCAGTTATCTACAAACCGTCATTAATTGAAGGGCTTCTCGGCGTTAAAATGTATCAAATGGGCCGTATTAATTCGTGGTTAGATCCCTATTCTTATAGTGCGGGCGACGGTTATCATTTAACAGAATCGTTAAAAGCAATTGGTTCTGGCCAACTCTTGGGCAAAGGGTTTAATCATGGTGAAGTTTATATCCCTGAGAACCATACCGACTTTATATTTTCAGTAGTCGGAGAAGAAATGGGATTTATAGGTGCTGTTGTTTTATTACTTATCTTTTTAGCATTGATTTTCCATTTAATTCGACTTGCTACCAAAGTGGAATCACCATTTAGTAAAATATTTATCATTGGTTACGTTTCTTTACTCGTCTTCCATATATTCCAAAATATAGGAATGACAATCCAATTACTACCAATTACTGGTATTCCATTACCATTTATTAGTTATGGTGGTAGTTCACTTTGGAGTCTAATGGTTGGTATAGGTGTCGTATTATCTATTCATTTCCATCAAAGACAAACTACTCCTAATAAAAAAGAAGTAGAACAGAAATAATATTTTGTTGCACCTAGCTTTGACTGTAAAATCACTTTCGTAATTTTAGTGTGGGATCTAATCCCACAATTAGATTAACTACAATATAAAAAATGTAGAGTCTGGGACATAATTCCTAGAGAAATAGCCAGTACATGATTTTTAAAAAATACTTTTACTTGCTTCTTTATTTACAATTCTCAGTATTGTTGGATCGCTTTCCCAACATGCTTTGATTGTAGAAACTGATTATCTCAGGTTCTCTGTGTTGTGGCCCGTCT
>NZ_JAESLA010000012.1:0-88530 GCF_017892405.1 Staphylococcus sp. GDY8P85P
TAATACGGATTTAAAATCCAAGGGAGTGCACAGTCTACTTCTCTCTACAACTATAAAAAATAGCTGTGAAAAAATCTATCGTCATAGATTTCTTCACAGCTAATCTTAGTATGTTTTTTAAATGAAGCAAGAGTGCGCCATCTATTTAGTTGACAAGTCAACCAATGCGTTATATAGTTCAATAGTTGATAAGTCAACTATATGAGGTGAGGCAATGCGAAACGATAAAGAATTTGAGTATCGTGATATTAAATTTATTGGAAAATTATCATCGAAAATATATAGACGGGGCAATATTTATATTACAGAGCAGTTAAAGCCATATGGAATAAACTACATCCAAGTCATGTGTTTAGTTGCACTCTATATTGAGAATGGTATAAAACAAGAAACCATTGTTGAAGACATCGGTGTAGATAAAGCAAGCGTGAATCGAGCAATTAAGTATTTAGAAGAAAAGGGTTATATTACAAGAGAACGCAATCAAGACGATAAAAGAGCGTATAATTTATTTCTTACGCCTAAAGCAATGGCATTTAAAGAAATAAGTTGGGACATTTTAAGTAATTGGGAATTAATGATTTCCGAGGGTATTGATGCTCAAGAGAAAGCAATTGCTTTCGATGTTTTAAAAAAAATGTCGCTAAATGCAGACAAATATTATAAAAATTAAATGAATCAAGGAGTATATATCATGATTAATAAAGACAATATGGAACATGCAATTGTATTAGGTGGCGGTGGATCACTTGCGATAGGTTGGGAATTAGGATATCTTTCAGTCCTTTCTAAAGCAAATATCGATGTGAGACACGCAGATTTAGTCATTGGTACCTCTGGAGGTGCTCAAGCTGGGACGAGTTTAACATCTCAACAGAGTTGGGACGAGATTTATGAACAACAAATTGCGCCAAAGGCCAATGAAGCACCACCAGTAGACGACATGTCTGATATTTTTGCCAGATATGCTCAAATAAAAAATAGTGCAAACACACCAAAAGAATGGATTGAAAATTATAGTGTCTATGCATTAGAGGATCACAAATTTAATGAAAGCGTCCATATTAATCGATTACAAAATAGAATTAAAGTATCCAATTGGCCTGAAAATCTGATGATTACGGCAGTAAATGCGAATAAAGCAGCGCGTGTTGCTTTAACTTCAGATAGTCAAGTCGATTTGTATAGAGCAATGGCCTCAAGTGGTTCATTACCTGGTGTGTGGCCGGCAACAACAATTAATGGTGAGAAACATTTTGATGGTGGTTGTCATTCTATGGAGAATGCCGATTTAGCTAAAGGTGCTAAAAAAGTACTTATCTTTGCGACAAACCTTCCTGTATCAACACCATACAAACTTGAAGATGCGATAAAAGAACTCGAAGAAAGTGGTTCAGAAGTTAAATTAATTACACCAAGTAAAGCAGTGTTCGATAAATTAAATGAACTCGGTGGCAATACGGTTAATCCAGCTATTAGACCTGACATTTTTAAAGCGGGGGAAGCACAGGCCCTTGAAGATGTAGAGATGATACGAAGCTTCTGGAATGAATAAGCCTGATTGGCTTCCAAAGCAATGATGAAAATAGATATAAAAGGGGGAACGCAAACATGTCTAACCGTTTCGATCATGTTCAACCACCAAAGCAGTTTAAATATAAAGAAGGACAAACCATATTAAAGCAACAATATGATTTCGTCTGTGATAATCGAATTTATTATAGTGAAACGCTCTATCGAGATTTGAATAATCATTCATATCGCTTGTATGTAGACGTACTTTCGCCGATTGGTGATTATGGTTTGGGATTAGATTTTAATGATATAGACGCGATTTATAGCAAAGTGATTGAACCAAAATTAAACCATCAACTCATCAATGAGACGTTACCGGATATGAACACGACTGCTGAAAATATTGCGATGTGGATTTGGGATGAATTTGAACAACATCTTCCAGAACAAAATTATATGCATGAATTACAATTATTTGAGACTGACCGCCATGGGGTAAGTCTAAATCGTACAATAATGAAGTCGTAATATACAATTGAACACTATAATAGTATGGTTCTTAAGGATGTATTTTCAATTAAGTGCTATTTATATTAGTATTTAAAATTTAAATATTTTGATTATATATAAAACATTGATATAATTAGTATAGTAGAAAGTCTACAATTTTTTTATTTTGGAGGAACATATTTGGGGACCACATTTAGTCTTATTACTTTTATATTATTATTAGTCCTAACGGCTTTTTTCGTTGCAACAGAGTTTGCTATCGTAAAAGTCAGAGAAACAAGAATTGCGCAATTGTCTAATGCAGGAGAGAAGAAAGCAATCGCTGCTAAAAAAGTTGTCGATCATCTTGATGAATATTTAGCTGCCTGTCAATTAGGTATTACCATTACCGCACTAGGTATAGGTATGGTTGGGGAATCAACATTTGAATTTATTCTACATCCGTTATTCAGTAGTATCGGTATTCCTGAAGCGTGGATACATCCATTTACAATTGGTGGTGCATTTGTTATTGCGACATTTTTACACGTAGTTGTAGGTGAGATGGCGCCTAAGACCATTGCGATTCAAAAAGCAGAGTATATTACATTACTCTTTGCAAAGCCGATTATCTTTTTCTATAAAATAATGTATCCATTTATTTGGATATTAAATGGTGCAGCACGATTAATCTTGAAAATGTTCAACATGAAACCAGCTAAAGAGAGTGAAGTATTCCACTCTGAAGAAGAATTAAAACAATTAATTCAAGATAGCCATGAAGGTGGCGAAATTAATGACAGTGAATTACACCATATCAATCAAGCATTTAAATTCGATAATTTAGTCGCAAAAGACATTATGATCGATCAAGCACATGTTAAAACACTCAATTTAAATACGCATTTTGATGATGCGATTCAACAAATTAAAGTAGATGCGTTTACGAGATATCCAGCTGTTAAAGATGATCAAATCGTTGGTTTTATCCATTCCAAATCACTATTTAACGTGGATCAGCCATCTAAGTTAGAGACATTTGTTAATCCAATTATCAACATTAAACCGGATACGCCATTGAAGCATATCTTGGAAATGATGAAGAAGAAAAAAGTTCATATTGCCGCAGTTTATGATGATGCAGATTTCAAAGGAATCATTACTTTAGAGAATATTCTGGAAGAAATCGTAGGCGATATTGAAGATGAATATAATTAATGTGAACATAGTCTTATATAATTAATACAATTGCTTATATTGACCCTATCATTGAGATTTGAAAGTCTGAATGGTAGGGCTTTTTTTATGGATCGATTTAAAAAATTGACATCCAACTCAACTTGTAACTATAATGGTTACATGAGGTGAGAAGATTGAAAATTAGTAGTCGTTTTACTGTGGCTGTGCACATTTTAGCGTTAGTCAAACTAGAACAGTCGCAACCATTAACGTCTTCTTGGATTGCCAGCAGTGTGAATACAAATGCTGTCGTCATTAGAAGGTTAGTTAGTAAATTAAAACAAGCGAACTTAATTGAAACACAGCAAGGTAGTGGCGGTATTCAATTGTTGAAACCATTAACGGACATTACATTACTTGATGTATATCAAGCGGTGGAAGTAGTAGAAGAAGGCGAATTATTCCAAATGCATGAAGACACGAATATGAATTGTGTTGTAGGTGCTAATATTCAAAGCGTACTTGAAATCGTTCTCTTACGCGCACAAGATGCGATGGAAGGTGTCTTGGCGAATGTTACGATGGAGGATATCGTTTCAGATATCTTGCAACAAAACGGATAAGTCGTCATCCGTTATATCCAACTTGTAACTAAAATAGTTACAAGTAAAAATAACAATACCAATTCACTATAACGACCTAATTGAAGCATATCACCAATGAAATCACTATAAATACAAATAAGTGGAGGAATAAATAATGAAAATTGGCATTATTGGAGCAACAGGTAAAGTAGGAACTAAAGTATTACAAGAAGCAACACGTCGTGGTCATGAAGTGACGGCCATCGTCAGAAATGCGGCTAAATTAAATCACTCAGATGTCAAAGTGATTGAAAAAGATATTTTTAATTTAACAACAGATGATATTAAAGATCTTGATGTCGTTGTTAATGCGTTTGGCGCACCACTCGGCGAGGAAGAAGCCCATGTTGAAGCAGGACGTGCGTTAATTGCATTATTAAAAGATGTAGATACAAGAGCGATTATTGTTGGAGGTGCGGGAAGTCTATTTGTGGATGAGGCACAAACAACTCGTGTCGTTGATACACCAGATTTTCCAGATGTTGTTAAACCAACAGCTAAAGGTCAAGGACGCAACCTTCAAGACCTTAAAGATACAGAAGGTATCACTTGGACATTTGTAAGTCCATCTGCAGAATTTGATGCGGAAGGTAAACGCACAGGATCATATACATCAGGTAAAGATCAATTATTAGTTAATAGTCAAGGTAATAGTTACATTAGCTATGCAGATTATGCGATTGCGATTGTAGATGAAGCTGAAAATGCAGACCACATTAATGAACGCTTTACTGTTGTTGGCGAACAAGCGTAATTGATTAAACGAGCCATTTAAGACGAGTGGAAATATTGTCTGAGTATAAATATACAAAGGGCGTGGAACAGAATGCTTTATGATTCATTGTTCCACGCCCGTTTTTTATGGCTAATACGATTGTTTTTAATATATATCTTATTTCATTCCGGATTTCGCCATTTGGATAAAGGTCTTAGCTGCTCTGGATAACCGTTTTTTATCATTTTCTTTATATGCTAACACGACTTGATTGTAATAATGATGCGGGTTCAACTGGACAAACGCACCATTAAATCGATCAGATGTCATATCTTTAACGCTTTTAGGGACAAATGTGATAGCAATACCTTCATTTACGAGACGAAGCGCGTTCTCTACACTCACCGTTTCCATCATTACGTCAGGTACGACATGATAATCGTTTAAGATTTGATTGGTTAATTGACGTAACGTCATTTCAGGCTTCAGCAAGATAAATTTTTCATTATGCAATAAATGAAATGGGAATTTACCATCATCTGCATGGGCTTTCGCTTGGTCGATAAGGTTATGCCCAGGCGGTAATGCTAGATAGACATTTTCAGTATACAAAATATCATAAGATAAATCCTCAGTGTACAACGGTAAAATCGTTACACCGATATCCACTTTCTGATCGTAAACAATTTGTTCGATTCGATGTGCCACTTCTTCTACTAATTCAATCTCGACACCAGGGTAATGCTCGATAAACTTTGGCAAGATACTATAAAGCGTATGTGTAGCTAAAATTGGATTTACACCTATACGGATGCGTCCCTTTTTCAAATTAGAAATCGTCTGTAACTCATCGCGCATTTGCGTGTCGATATCTTCAATGTCGTGTAAATAATCTAGAAATCGTTCAGCTGAATAAGTGAGTTCTAAAGGATTACTGTCGCGATTAATCAAAGTAACGCCTAAGTCATTCTCGACTTCTTTAATATAACGACTTAAATAGGGTTGAGATATATAAAGATGTTTCGCTGCGTGTGAAATACTGCCATAACGTTGAATAGCTTCTAAATATTGAATTTTATTTTTATAAGTCATGTAGATGACCGCCTTTCATCGTGCTATATATGGCTATAACTATTTAGTTATACATTTGATAGTTAAATACGTCTTTTACATTTAGACTATAAGGTCAGATAATAGATTTAGACATAAAACAGACACATTTTCCAGAATGCGTATTGTTAATTTCATACCTTTGGGGGTGACATGATGGACATGATTGGAACGATAGGGATTGTATTAGCAATTCTTTTCATTATATATATGTCAGACAAGAACTATTCTATTTTAGTTATAGGTCCTTTGGCATCTATTATAGTCATTTTGACGAATAATTTACCATTTTTCGACTCATTAATTGGTACGAAAGCGTCATATATGACTGGGTTAGCAGATTTTATCGTTAGCTTCTTTGGCGTTTTTATACTTGGTTCATTATTAGCGAAATTTATGGACGAAAGTGGCGCAGCACAATCTATCGCTGAAAAGATTGTGTCAAAAACAGGAACGAATAGTCCATATGCTATTTTAGTTGCTATATTCATTATTACAGCAATCTTAACATATGGTGGTATTAGTCTTTACGTTGTTGTATTTGTATTAATTCCATTAGCGAAACCACTTTTCAAAGAGATGGACTTAGCTTGGAACTTAATCGGTATTCCAGTTATGCTTGGTTTGGGTACATTTACCATGACTATGCTACCCGGTACACCTTCAGTACAGAATGTTGTACCAACTAAGTATTTAGGCACAACATTAACAGCAGCACCGATATTAGGTATCGTAGGAACGATTGTCGCAATTGCATTTGGTCTTTGGTATATGAAACATGCATTAAATAAAAGTATCGCAAAAGGTGAATCTTTTGCAGACTATAATATCAAGGATATGCAATTTGACAAGAAGGAACAGACACCGCATTTTCTATTAAGTATATTACCAATTGTCGTGCTTATTGTGATGAATATCGTTGGTAGTGCAATGGGTATTTCCAATATTATACTGATTAGTTTAACGACAGCGATTATACTTTCAGCACTTCTATTCTTTAAATACATTCCAGTTAAAAGACAAGTGCTCAATGAAGGTGCATCTAATTCATTAATGCCAATGTTCCTTACCGGCTCAGCAATTGCATTCGGTACGGTTATTACATTAGCGCCAGGATTCGAAACGATTCGCTCATTAATATTAAATATTCCGGGTAACCCATTAATTAGCTTAGCTGTTGCATCAGCACTATTTGGTGTGATTACAGGTTCAGCATCAGGTTCACTCGGCATTGTGTTACAAGCATTTGGCCAACACTATGTTGAGATGGGCATTGATCCTGAAGTGATTCACAGAGTTGCAGCGATGTCATCATCAATATTTACAGTAATGCCGCACACAGGCGTTGTATTAACATTCTTTGCAATTACTGGTTTAACACATAAAAACGGCTTTAAATATTTATTCATTACAAATACCGGTGCCAACCTTTTAGCGCTGATCGTCATATTATTAGGCGTAATTATTTTTTAGGAAAAGGCAGCACCAAACACTTATAGGAGGTAATTTATTATGACAAGAAATGTAATCGTAACAGGTTCAGCACAAGGAATAGGATTTGCAATTGCGCAAGCATTTGATAAAGAACAGGATCGTGTGTTCATCTTTGATATGAATCAAGAAGCGGCAGACAAAGCAGCGAATGAATTAAATAATGGCGTTGCATATAAAGTAGATATTACAAATGAAGATGAAGTGTCACAAGCAATTAAAGACGTGAATAATCAATATGGTGCGGTTGATGTATTAGTTAATAATGCAGGTATTCAGCACATCGATAAAGTTGAAGATTTCCCATTAGATCAATGGAACAAAGTGATTGGTGTTATCCAAACAGGTACATTCTTAATGACTAAACACGTGTTACCTTCAATGAAACAACAACAAAGTGGACGTATTGTGACAATTTCATCAGCACACGGTGAAATGGCGGACCCATTTAAATCAGCTTATGTTGCTTCTAAATTTGCACAAATTGGTTTCACTAAAACAGTTGCGCTTGAAACGGTTAAAGATGGTATTACAGCAAATGCTGTGTTGCCTGGACCTGTGCGTACGTCATTAATTGAGAACCAATTAGCACACCTTGCAAAACAAGATGGCTCAACAGAACAAGAAGCAATGGAAAAATATATTACAGGTAAAATGCCTATGAACCGTTTATTAGAAACTTCAGAGATTGCAGCAACAGTTGTATTCTTAGCTTCTGAAGGTGCTACAGCGATTACTGGTGAAACAATCAGTGTTTCTGGCGGTTCAAACGCATAATCATCAATTATTTTAAAAAATTAAGAAAGGATGTATTTAAAATGGCAGAACTTAAAGAACAATTAATCGGAACTTGGAAATTAGTTAGATATCAAGATGAAGATAAAGATGGCAACATCTTCTTTCCACTAGGTAAAGATGCAACAGGATTCATCATGTATAATCCAGATGGTTATATGTCAGCACAATTAATGCAACAAGGACGTCAAGCTTATGAATCAGGTGACTTACACACAGGCACACAAGATGAAATGGCTGAAGCAGCACATGGTTACGTTGCATATTCAGGTCGTTTTGAATTAGATGAAGAAAATTCAACAGTGTACCACACAATGGAAGTGAGTATGAATCCAACTTGGTTAGGCGATACACAACCACGTTTATTTGAATTAGAAGGCGATACACTTAGCATTGTAAACGGCAATGTGCCTAACCAAAAATTAGTTTGGCAACGTGTGAAATAAAAATACTGTTCACGAAATGATTAAAGCGTACATTTTAAAGGTAGGCATGTTGTGAAAGCGATATGCGTGAGTCAATGTGATGTATAGCTTTCAATAATGGTACTTTGCACATCGTATACAGAGATAAATCAAAGGGAGATGTTAAATATGAGATACAATGAGTTCGAAGGGAAAACAGTTGTTATCACAGGCGCAGCATCAGGAATTGGGAAAGCTACAGCATTAAAATTTGCTCAAGAGAAAGCAAATGTCGTTATCGGAGATGTCGATGAACGTGCGCAACAAACAGCACAAGACATCAATGATAATGGTGGTCATGCAGTATTCGTGAAAACAGACGTTTCTGATCCAGAACAGGTACGCGCATTGATGCAAAAAGCACTTGATGAATTTGGTAGTTTGGATCACGCATTTAATAATGCAGGTATTTTAAATCAACCGAAAAAATTCGCTGATCTTGACCCTGAAACATTCGATAAAGTGATGAATGTTGACGTCAAAGGCGTATTCTTATCAATGAAATATGAATTAGAAAGCATGCTTAAAAATGGTGGCGGCACAATTGTTAATACTGCATCAGTTGCCGGATTAATTGCTGACCCTCAAATGGGACCTTACATTGCTGCAAAACATGCAGTTGTTGGAATGACAAAATCAGCAGGTTTCGACCATGCAACAGATGGCGTGCGTATCAATGCTGTTGCACCTGGCTTAACTGAAACAGAAATGACGAAAGCTTGGAAAGATGATGATGAAAAATGGCAACAAATGATTTCAGGTGTACCAATGGCAAAAGCAGCACAACCTGATGACATTGCTGACATCGTATTATTCTTATCATCTGATTCAGCAAAATTCATGACAGCACAAGTTTACCTTGTTGACGGTGGTCAAACAGCACATTAGTCTTCATATTTATAAGATTTAGTTGTAATGAGTCTAGGAAATAAAAATATAATAATGCTACTTTGTAAATTTGCAGTAGCTGACTGAACTGAGAAGGTGCTTAAACTAAGTGCCTTCTTTGTTTTAGTCATGCTTGGAGTCGGGGCCCCAACACAAAAAATCACGAAAGTGATTTTACAAGCTAAGCAAGCTGGGGTTACTACGAATTCAAAAGAATTCTGTCCCACTCCTTTCGCCTTTGTCTTTATATTATAAGTCATTATCGGTATAGTTAGGTTCAAACTATATTATAGAGAAAAGTGAGTGGATAATGATGTCAGCAAATATTTGTGCCTATTTAGGCGTATCTGTCGATGGTTATATAGCGGATCAATATGAAAGTGTTCAATTTCTAGAAGAGGTCGAAGGCGAAGGGGATAATGGTTATGCTCAATTTTATGACAGTGTCGATGTTGTGATCATGGGTGGGAATACATTTAGATGGTTACTCAATAATGGCGTTAAGACAAATCCATATGAAGGTAAACGCGTCATCGTAATGAGTACGCAACACGTTACGATAGACTGGGATATTGAATTTTATAGTGGAGACCTAAAGCAATTGTTTACGCAATTTAATAATGACGCACTGGTTTGGATTGTAGGTGGCGGTGCCTTAATTTCTGAGTTAGTGAATTTAAATATGCTAACATCAATGCGCTTAACGCTGGCACCTAACTTATTAGGTCAAGGTATCAGTTTGTTCAATGATATTAAGGATAACGTTCATTTAACGTTGCGAGATGTGACGCAATATAACCAATTTGTAGAACTTAATTATGACATTAATTACAAATAATAAAAAAATTTAAATCAATTTATTGTAATTCTTAATATAAGTATTGCTATACTTGTTAATAATATGCATAAAGGAGGGAAAGACATGTTTCTTGCATGGAACGAAATTAAGCGTAATAAGCTGAAATTTGGATTAATTATAGGCATTCTTGTATTAATTAGTTACTTACTCTTTTTATTATCCGGCCTAGCGAGTGGTTTAATTAATATGAATACAGAAGGCATCAAGAAGTGGAAGGCAGATGCGATTGTCTTAAATAAAGATGCTAACCAAACTGTGCAACAATCAGTCATAAAAACATCAGACGTTGAAGGCAAATTTAAAGAAGAGGCGCCTTTGAAACAAATGGGCGTTATAGCATCAAATGGAGATAGTGAAGAGAATGCGCTACTCTTTGGTGTAACGTCAAATTCATTTTTGATTCCAAAGATTGAGGAAGGTAAAACATTTGATAAAGATAATGATGTCGTCATTGATCAATCATTGAAAGATAAGGGATTCAATATTGGTGATACGATCAAGTTATCTCAATCTGATGAGAAATTACATATCGTAGGGGTATCAGAAAGTGCTAAATATAACGCTTCTCCAGTTATTTTTGCGAATAATAAAACGATGGAAAAAATCAATCCAGCATTATCATCAGATAAAACCAATGCCGTAGTCGTTAAAGATAGTAATTGGAAAGATAAAAAGGTTGATAGTGATTTAGAGGTTATAGGTATCGATGACTTTGTAGAAAACCTACCAGGCTATAAACCACAAAACTTAACAATGAACTTCATGATTACATTCTTATTTGTTATTTCTGCTACAGTCATCGGCGTATTCTTATACGTGATTACATTACAGAAAAAGAATTTATTCGGTGTGTTAAAGGCACAAGGATTTACAAATGGCTTCTTAATGAAGATGGTATTAGCACAAACCTTTATATTAGCCTTAATCGGAACATTAATTGGTTTAATACTCACCTTACTGACAAGTTTAGTCTTGCCTGAAGCGGTACCTGTCCAATTTAATATTGGTACACTCATTATCTTTGGTATCGTCTTAATATTAACGTCACTTGTTGGTAGTTTATTCTCAGTACTATCTATTCGCAAAATCGATCCACTCAAGGCAATCGGATAAGGAGGTGCCACTATGTTAAAATTTGATGAAGTAACAAAAGAATTCCAAGATGGGAATCATATCATTGAAGCAGTTAAACCAACATCGTTATCGTTTGAAAAAGGTGAACTGATAGCCATTGTCGGCCCTTCCGGTTCCGGTAAGAGTACGTTTTTAACAATGGCTGGTGCGTTACAAACACCAACATCTGGTGAAATTTATATCAATGATAAGAAAATTTCGCAAATGAGTCAGAAACAATTAGCTAAAATGAGAATGAAGGAAATTGGTTTTATTCTACAAGCGACCAACTTAGTCCCATTCTTAACAATCAAGCAACAATTCCATTTATTGAAAAGTTATAAAAAAGATGTCTTAAGTACAGAAGAATACGATAAGTTGTTGAATGATTTAGGATTAAAAGAAATTGAAAATAAATTACCTTCTGAGGTGTCAGGAGGACAAAAACAACGTGTCGCCATAGCTAAGGCGATTTATACGCAACCATCAATTATTTTAGCCGATGAGCCAACTGCATCACTTGATACAGAAAATGCAATGGCAGTTATGGAAATCTTAAAAGAACAATCTAAACAACGTCATAAAACGTGTATCATCGTTACTCATGACGAACGTTTAACTAAATTCTGTGATAAAGTCTTTCATATGGAAGACGGACGTCTAAAAGAAAAATAAACAAATGAAAACACCCTCCAAGTAGGCTTTAAGTGGTCCTACTTGGAGGGTGTTTATAATAGGTTGAGATAACTTTAATCAACATCTATTTATCTTGTAATTCTCTCTCTAAATCAGTTTCATCTTCCATCGCGATGGTCGCTTTTTCAGATTCTTTTTTATATTTTTGATACATAATTACCAGTACAATTCCCCAAACTGGTGCAAAGAGTACAGCATAACGTGTACTACTATTGATCAGTAAAACAATAAAGATAAATGCGAAGAAGACTAGAATCGCATACGCCATATATTTGCCACCTGGCATTTTAAATGAACTCTCATTGTGTAATTCTGGGTTTCTTTTCACGAAGCCTAGATAAGCAATCATAATACATGTCCAAATCATAATATTAAGTACTGTTGAGAACGTTGTGATTTGAACGAATACTTTCGTAGCGTCTTTAAATATAGCGTTTAAGATAATCGCAATACTTAATAAACCACATGTTAATAAGATAGCGTAATATGGGACACCATGTTTATTCGTCTTATGTAAGAATGGCGGTCCTTGCTTTCTGCCGGCTAAACCGAATAACGTACGGCTATTAGCGAAAATACCACTATTACATGATGAAGCGGCAGCTGTTAATACAACAAAGTTAATAATTCCCGCTGCAAATGGAATACCAACTAAACCAAATAGTTTTACATATGGACTTTCCGCAGGATCTAATTGATTCCAAGGTACAACTGACATAATTACTGCTAATGAACCGATATAGAATATTAATATACGGAAAGGTACGTTGTTAATTGCTTGTGGGATTGTTTTATATGGGTTCTTAGTTTCCCCTGCAGTGATACCGATTAACTCAATACCAATAAATGAGAAGATTGCCATTTGGAAGGCCATTAAGAAACCAGAGATGCCGTTAGGGAAGAATCCACCATAACGCCAAATATTCGATACACTTGCTGTACCGTAGTCAGTCTTCATTGCGAAGACAACCATCACAATACCTACAACAATTAACGCAATAATTGTTATTACTTTAATTAGTGATAACCAGAATTCTAGTTCACCAAATAGTTTGGCGCTGAATAAGTTCATGCCAACAAGTACAAGAATTGTAAATGCGACAGTTAACCAGTTCGGTATTGCTGGATACCAAAACTCAACATATTTCGCGACAGCTGTTACTTCAGCCATGCCTGAAATAATCCATGTGAGCCAATATGTCCAACCAACCATGAACCCTGCCATTGGACCGATGTGATGATGCGCGATATCCCCAAATGATTTAAATCCTAAATTAGATAATAAGATTTCTCCCATTGCACGCATAAACATAAATAATACGAAACCAACGATAATGTATGTAAGTAAAATCGATGGACCTGCTAAATGAATGGATGCACCGGCACCTAAGAATAAACCAGTACCAATCGCACCACCAATTGCAATCAGTTGTATATGCCTATTGCTTAACTCCCTTTGTAATTTATCTGCCATAATGTTCGTCCTTTCATGAGTATATACATGACTTAAGGTTATGACTGACTATAAATACCCTTAATAATTAGTTAAATAATTGTATTAAATTATGTAATTAATTTTTTTGTTAAGATTAATGATACCCTATTTATTAATTTTTAATCAATTGATAATTAAATGCCGGGCTATTTTAACAAGCACAGGTACATGGATTGAAATCATTGTGATACATCAAATCAGTGGTTTCATTGGCGCTTTCGTTACTAAGGAAGACTGACGTTAGTCTAAAGTGTGATAACATCGGGAAACAAATCATTGTACATAGATGCTATTTGCATTTAAATTATAACTAGAGAAAATGAATAGAAAGTAGGCTAAATCATGCTTAATGACTTTAATGAAATATTAGAAGGTCGTAGATCAGTTAAAGGTTTCGACCCAGACTATAAAATTCCGCATGAGGAAATGAATGAGATGATTGCAAAAGCAACCAAAGCACCTTCATCAGTAAACATGCAACCTTGGCGTTTTGTTGTGGTTGAAAGTGACGAAGCGAAAGCGAAATTGCGTCCATTGATTCAATTCAATACGAATCAAAATGACACATCATCAGCAATGATTATTATCTTCGGCGATTTACATTGCTATGAAGAAGGCGAATATATTTATGAACAAGCGGTGCTTAATGGGCACATGCCACAAGAAGTTAAAGAACAAATGTTGCCAATCGTGTTAGAGAATTATAAAAATCGCACACGCCAATCAATGAATGACATTGTGAAAGTAGATAGTAGTTTAGCCGCTATGCAATTGATGTTAGTAGCAAAACAACACGGTTACGATACAAATCCAATTGGTGGCTTTGAACATGAAGAAATCGGAAAAGCATTTGGCTATGATTTAGAACGTTATGTACCTGTCATGATTGTCGCTATCGGTAAGAAAGCTAAAGAGGCACATACATCATTCAGAATGCCAGTTGATCGTGTCATCGACTATAAATAATACGTTAAACATATCATGCAAGACACAGTAGCGAACGCCATTGACAACTGTCGATAACAAGTTTTGGCTACAGTCATCCACATGGTGGGGCGGAACAGTAAATTCATGATGAATGCTGTTTCGCCCTTTTTAATTAAAATAAAGACCATGAACATGAACGGTCATATTCAATATATAGAAAAAGGGTATAGCTAAAGACGCAGAAATTCACAAAGGGTGATTCACATGGAAAATAAACAATTCGAGACATTAACACACATAGAAAAGGGATTATATGAAACTACAAAGGCAGTCTTACCATTTGATAAACGTTACCGTATCAAATCATTTGTATTAGAGCGACCATCAGGCAATATCATCATATATCATTCTCCAGGGTTAAATGAGGCAGATTCAGATATTCAATTATTAGGTGGTGCGACGCGCGTTTTAATGAATCATGAGCATGAATCTCTAGGTGGACACCCTCGGATTGATGTACCGTTTTGGATTCATCGAGATGATGTAGCCGCTATACGTCATACAGTGGCCATTGATGGGCAGTTCGAACAACGGGAGGCAATTGCAAATGATTTGGAAGTCATTCCTACACCCGGACATACGCCTGGTACAACCATGTTTCTATGGAATAATGGTGAGTATCGCTTCCTGTTTACTGGTGATTTTTTATGTGTAGAAGGTGGCGAATGGCGTACTGTGATATTGAGTTCAAGTGATCGAGACGCATCGATTAGAAGCTTGGAGATGATTCGTGATTTAGCGTTTGATGCGATTGTACCTTGGGTTGCGATTGAGGGTGAAGACGCAATTTATTATGTTGAGAATGAAGAGGATAAACAAAATAGAGTGCAAAAGATAATTGACCGTGTTCGTCGTGGTGAAAATACGTAAACATAATATGAATAGTTTATTAAACGGGGGGATAGCATATGAATATCAATAGAGGCATTAATCATATTGGACTGACTGTACCTGATATCGAAGCGGGAGTGGGACAGAATTATTTTTAAATTCGTCGTCCCTCTCCCAACTCGCTTTGCTTGTAGAATTTCTTAGTGAAATTCTTTTTGTTGGGGCCCCGCCCGCAAGGATGACTAGAACTGAAAAAGCTTGATTTAAGCGCATTTCAGTTCAGTCAGCTACTGCGAATTTGCAAAATAGCACCATCATATTATTTATGTCCCAGGCTCCTTAATGGCAAGATTGCCTATGATAGTCAACGAAAGAACGACGTGCCACGTGGTGGAGAAACGGTTGAACGCATACTTGGCTTAGAAAAAGGGGCCGCCATTATTCATAAACGTATGATGGTCTTTGGCAATGGACCGAATATCGAAATGTTTGAATTTAAAGATGCGTATCAAGGTCAAGTGCAATCATTACAGGATATTGGTTTTACACATATTTCATTTTATATCGAGGCAGAACATTTTGATGAAGCTGTTAAACAGTTAACGCGTGCTGGTGGACAGCCGATATCTGAGCCTCATGCGAATACAAAATATGAAGATACGGAAGGTAACCGTACCGTTTATGTGAAAAGTCCGTGGGGAAGCTTAATCGAATTACAAACCGTACCGAATGGATTTTACTATCCAGATGATAGCGAAGCAGCCGTTTTTGTGCCGAAATAGTTAGACGATTGATTAGTGAAAAATATATCAATATTCATTAATATGACACATTTGTCATATTTAAAAATTTAAGTATTTTCTCCTTTTGAATTAAGGTATAATGCCTTTATCAAGCCTTTCAAGGGGCTTAATGAGCTAGATGTTATAGGGGAATTCGGGCTGTTTGATAGATACTATTTTGAATATCTATGCTTAAAAAGGGTATAAATTTAAAGACATAATTTTTTTGATATGTCAACAAAATTTTAAGGGAGTAATAGTCATGATTGATATTCAAATTCAAAAATCAGAATTAATCGAAGCAATTGAAAGTATTGTAAAAGAAAAAGTATATGTTGAAAGTGACGATGCATGTGAAGTATTAGCGACTGAGATTGTCAATGGCTTGGAAGAGTTGAATAGCGATGAAACGCAAGCGAATAATTTGCTAGGTCTAAATAGTGAATTGCAGCACAAGGTTGATCAATCAAATGGCGCAATCGATAAAGTAACCGTCTCCACTGCAGGTAATGCCTCCAGTAACGTACAATCTATGAATGCGCGTGCGAAATAGTCAGTCGTGGTTAACATAATCATGATGAACAAGAGACCTTTCAAGTACAATGGCAATCAACGACAAATGATAAGCACCACCTATGTTAAGAAGCAAATGCTTTTTAAGATAAGTGGTGCTTATTTGATTTGTCATTTATTTATGAAAATAAGACTTTCAAAATATTAAATAAAGAACCTATTAATTGAAGCACAGTACCAGACATGAGAGGACCTCCCTTCGGTTAGATTGAAATATGTGTTAAGCCTCACGTGTTAGCGACTCACTTTGAACTAAATCATCGGCTAAACTATGCCAAAATTGTTGTAGTTCGTCTCTAGTACGCTTCGTATCAGAACTATCTTGACCTACAAAATCGATATGGTCCCAATCATGTTTCGTTGGAGTGACTTGCCAAATGCCTTTTTGATTCGTATCTGTAGCTTGAGTAAAGGCTTGATTAAATGGATGTTGTGACGAAATAACAGACACTAAGCCATCATTTTCTCGCCATTCTTTTTCAGCTACCTTACCGATCACATTAGCAGTAAGGGTGAACGGGAAATATAAATTTAAATCTGATTTTTGACGTCCGAATAATGATGCATGTGTTGATTCACCAGTGTATGTTTTATATAAAATATTTGGATTTAAAGATGTTTGGCGATTAAGATTTGTCGCGCCTTCACGTGTTAAATCATAAAAGCCATTGTCTTTTGTTTGCCATAATTTAGAATCTTTAACACGTTTGGCGTAGTCGATATAAGATTCATTCGGTTGTTGTTTTAGACCCCATTGAGACAGACCGAAGTCTACACGTGAATCTTTATTGCCAAGTACTTTTCCTGCGTCAAAGACAATTTGACGAATAAGCGCCTCGTTACCTAATAAATCTGATGCATGTGTGCCGTTATGTGGCGTACCAAGCGTTGTTATGGAAGAAATCATATTGTCGTGTTGACCTTGATATAATGGTGAAATTTCGCCACCATGAACACGTTGGTATTCCTGTTCTTCTGGATTACCATTTCTTAATAGTGCCTCTAATTGACGAATGGTCTGACCACCCATACTATGTCCAACTAGATGGACTTTTTGACCTGGTTGCCAATCTTTATAGACACCTTCGTATGTTTTGCCGTAACGCTGATGACCATATTTGGCAGCGTGTGCAGCCCCATAATCAACCGTTCCACCTTTAATATAGTAATAAAGTTCAACGGCACGATCGTAGTTACTACCAAATGCACTAATACTTGCTTCATAAGATTCATAACCGTTTTCTTCTAAATCTTGGCGAATGTTTAATTTATCGCCACCCCAATAATGTGCTAATACAGATGGGCTTATATCATCAGTAAAACCACTAAAGCCGTGAACTAAAATAATAGGATCTTGGTTTTTATACTGAGCTTGTTTCGCAACTTTATTGGTTTGATCTTTTGTGCCACTTGTCGCTTGAGATTTAGATTGCGTATTGGTTGTTGCGACTGCATTATTTTTAAGTGTATTTAACCCTGATTGTGCATCTTTATCTTCCTTAGAAGGGTTGTCGTTATTGAAAGGGTTAGTTTGCGCATCAATAGAAATGTTAACATGATCGCCCTTTTCTGTGTTGAGATTTTGTGATGCTTGAGTTGTCGTTGTCTCTTTTTTAGTTATCATTTGTTGCTGTGACGGTGTGGTTGATTTAAGTGCCTCGTTTTGATGGTTATCTTTTAGTTGTGATGGCGCTTGTTGATTGTCGTCTTTTGATTGAGTGGATTGCGTTGACAGTTGTTGTTCAGTTGCGCCACTCTTGCTCGAATGTACGTCATTTGAAGACACACTTGTATCCTTAGATTTAACAGTATTTGAATGTGGTTGATTTAAGTCCGCTTGTTTAGTTTCAGATGTTTGGTTAACTTGTGGTTCAGTATGTGGTGTCACTTTCTTAGTTGAATCATCCGTCTTCGATGATGGTTCAGATGATTGTAAAGATCGTTCATCTTGTTCTAATGATGCTGCGTGTTCTGTTGATGTGACTTCGTTAGTAGTTGTTTTAGAAGTTGGTGTTTCAGTTGAATGTGTTTGTTGAGAAGTTGATGTCACTTCTGTGTGTTGATTGTCTGTATTTGAATCTGGCTTCTCAGATTCTTCAGTAGAAGGTTGATGCGTCTCGTTGGAAGAAACATGATTCTTAGATGCATCCGTTTGATGAAGTTCATTATGTAAGCTTGTTTGATTGTTATTTTCATTTTTAATTTGAGACACATTGTGCTTTGCTTGTTCAACGGATTGAACTTGTCCCTTTTGAGCCTCTGGTGTGTCATTATCCCCAATAGATTGTGCTGACGCCGTATCAGGAGTTCCCAATTCCTGTTGTTTCTCGGCTGCCTGTGCTGAGCCACCTCCCATGAATAGCAATGTCGCTACTACAATTGATGACGCACCTACGCTTAATTTACGAATACTAAATCGGTTCTCTTTTGTTTTCATAAACAGCACCTCTATTTTATTTAATTTTTGAAAATGTAAATCAGTGAATCCATGTTAGATAAATAAATTAATAATTAGACGTGGTAAGAATTCAAACAATTTGCTAAATATCGCCTTAATTTCTTCCATAATGACCTTCCTTTCTTTTGAAAAGAGAAAACGTTTGCAGAACTAGATAAAAAAATATGTATTGATAAGGACAGTTCAAGTGGAAAAACGTATCTCTTTCAAAGTAATTTAAACAAATAGTAACCTTGCTCACTAGCAATTGTCAATGACTTAGTAGGAATCGTTTTTTATATGGCAACGAGTTGGGACGATCTTTAAATCATAAAAAAGACTGAAACGATCATCGTTCCAGTCTAGAAATAGCGGAGAGGGAAGGATTTGAACCAACGCGAGCAAAAAGCTCCTACCAATCATAAATGATTGGCCTCTTTAGCCAGGCTTGAGTACCCCTCCATAAATATATTTTTTAAATATGTTTTACAGTTTACCTCTATCAATTTATTTTGTAAACGAAAAATACTTTGTTTTTGTTATTAAATTAAAAAATAAGTCTAAAGTTTTATTAATTAATAAGTCTAAAGACGTATATTGTCCGACTAATATCATATAATAATATTGAAAAATTATTATATTAAGCGATGTATGTCGTGACATAGCTATATAAAAGAAAGGTATTGAGGAGAATAATATGTGGAAATCAAAAGTTGGTAAAACATTTATTGCAAGTGTAGTGATTGGAACAACGATGTTTGGTTATGCTAGTCATCATGATGAAGCGCAAGCTGTTGGTAACTATTATTATGATGGCTTACATGCAGGTGAGTACTCAGGATATTTAAAAGCTAAAAAGATCAGTAACAGTTCAATTTCAAACAAATATTATCCAAATGCATCCCAAAGTAATTTGAAATCTATTGGTCGTGTTTCGAATTTAAATGGTTGGAAAGTGGGGATTCCAGAATATAAAGGACAAGACTCAATGGGTACTGGTACGGTTATTGGTGCGCATACTTTTGTCACAAATGGACATGTTATTGATGATAAATATGGTAAAGCCGCAGCACCAAAATATATTAAATTTCAATTGAATCGTAATGGTAAATCAATACCTTATACTTTTCATGCAAATGAAGTCATTAAGGTACCGCAATATGATATTGCGATAGTCCACACTAAAGAAAATATGTCGAAGTATGCTAAACCGATACGTATTGCGACAGATTCAGAAATTAAAAAGTTGAAATTTAATACACCATTATATTCATTAGGTTACTCAAAAATTAATGGTGACAATACGAAACCATATCTTAGTAAATTTCGCGTAACACAATTTTCCCCTAATGGTTCAGAAATTCAAACGAAAGACATTTTTAGATCAGGTGCGTCAGGTTCGCCTATGTTAAATAGCAAATATACTACAATGTACGGTATGAGAACGTATGGACACAATTTAGGTGGTACTGCTACCGATATGTATGCTAAGCAAGAAGCTTCTGGAGGAGAATCTTTCAAAGGATATGCTGGCAAATTTGTTCGTCAACATATTAAGTAATTTGATTAAATAAATTGAATTACAAGCGTTTCGCAATTTATTTTACAAAGGGAGTAAAGGGTGGAGAGAAATGAAGAGAAATTATTTAATGATTGGTGCGCTTACTGGAACAATGTTATTAGCTGGTTGTAGTTTAAGTGACTTTGGTCTTGGAAATGGAGCATCCGACGATAATAACAAATCATCACAAACGGATAAATCGAATAACGATAGTAATTCGAAATCTGATAATAGTACTAATAATAAGAAAAATAATGATGCGAATTCAGTAAACAGTGTTAAAGATTTAAATCAAGCAGAGAAAGTGGCATTAGCGCTAAGTGATGACAGTGTGTCTAATATAGCGATAACTGCCAATGATTTAAAGCGTCATTCATACATTGAAAATAGTAATACTGGGAAAAGGCAACAAAGTATAGATAAATACGAATTACAAGCAACTGGAGAAGCAGTTGAAGACGCACCAGAAGGGATGACATTTTATAGTGCTTCACCTGGCAAAGGATCCTTTGCGACGTTAATCGGTGTGAGTGATGATAAAGTAGCAGTAATAGGTACGCAAAATATAGGCAAATATCAACAATTTATTCAATCCGACTTAGGATATGAACTTGATGTTAAAGATTTATATCATAAATATGGCAAAGATTCGGATTATAAGAAAGTGGCAAAACAAATTTCGATTAGTGGCGGTTCTAATAGTACGCATTCGGCCGACAGTAATGATAAAAATACGAAAGAATACTTTGCTAAAGTGTGGCTGACAGCACGAAATGACGCGGATGAAATATTTAATGGAGAAGACCATACGTATGAACCTATAGATATGTCGGGCAAACCGATTAATTCATATAATGAAGATGCGTCAGAGGTGTACCCTGAGGGAACGATCGTATTAGCACCGTCTGTTAATGCGTTAGGTCACATTACGTTTAAAGATAATAATGATGGAACAGTCACATTTTATGATGTACCAAGTCATTTCCAAGATCATCGTTGGATTGAAGGTGGCTACTCTAAACAAGAAACTGCTCGAATTTTAAATAATGGTCAAACGAAGAAGATGAAGAACGCGTCAGATTCAGAAATTGAAAAGGTAGCAAGTCATATTACGTCAGAAACAGCTAGACAACCTGAAGATTTCGATAGTTCAAACTCAGAAGATAACGATAATAGTTCAAGTGATGAAACGGTGACACGCGATAATGTGATTGATAAAGTCGAAGCATACGAAGGGCATACCTTAGATACAGACACATACACTTATAAAGAACCAGAAAAAAATTCTGACGGCGATTGGGGCTTCTCATTTACTGATAAAAATGGTGAATTAGCTGGATCATATATAGTAACCTCAGACGGTAGCGTTACGAAATATGATGAAAACGGAGAAGAAGAATAAGTTAATAATATATAAGGCACCTCGTTAATTTAGNNACTAAATTAACGAGGTGCCTAATTTATTGTAATTTGGAGATACATAGTTGAATTACGAAAATCTCTTTGCTGGGGAAAAGAAACGTAAGTGTTCACACACTGACGTAAGTAGTTCTAATGATTAAAATCAAAGAACTGCTTTAGAGCCTTTCCCACAGGAAAGCGAAATAACTTAAGCAAGCGAAATCTATCTATGAACTACTTTACGAACACTTTTATTATTTATAAATACCTTTAATCTCATCTAATCTTTCTACAAAACTATCAATATATGATTGTGGTTTCAGAATCTTAGCATGTGGCGCTAATTGATAAGCGATATAGTACGCATCGAAACGCGTACAATTCACCCATACTGTGATATAATCCTCACTTCGTTCAACAACTTCCTTAATTGAAAATTGCTGTTGGAATTGGTTCCAAAATTGATTATGAATTTGGAATAACACAGGATTACAAGTGCCATCTTTCTTAAATTTTAAATTTAAAATCTTAACAGACAGAATATCTCGAAGAAGAATCGTTTCAATCTCATGGTCTACCTCATATGTAAACCAATAGTCATAATGCATATACAAGATAGATAACGGTTTAACCACTATCTTTTTATCTTGAAGTTCAATGCGAACAATTTCTTTATTCACGATTGCTTTTTGCAGGAGCATGAGATGTTTCCCAGGCAATAATTCTTGTCTGATTTTAAATTGATGTAACGTACTCATTAAAACATGTTTATCTGAAACTTTCATTGAAGTAATTGAACTAAGTAAAAATTTATGAATATCGTGATGCAATATAGGCGTTAAGCTTTGAAGTTTAATGAGCAGACTCAGAATGCCCAAACTGTGTTTACTTTGAGTATCCTGCTTAAGTTCGTATCCTGCCAATTGATGATTATAAACGACTCTAGTATTACTAGGATTCCAAAACTCATTTTCATAAAAGAAAGTGTTAATCGTATTAATATCACGTTGAATTGATTTTTTACTTACATCAGTGAATTGATTTAAGTCTTGTTGCGTAACAACATAACCTTTAAGAAGCAAAGTTAAAATATTTAGTATACGAGTTGATTTATCCAAGAATTGGGTCCCCTTTGCATCAATTCTGTATTTACTTTGAAAATTAACTATATAGTATCATATTATTTTTGTAATGTGTATAATTCCAAATTTAAAAAATAGCGATATATCAATAAACATAAATAATAAGATAGCGTACATTTACAAAAGTAATAATCTATAAATGTTTTATTTAATATTGCATTTAAAAGAAAAAAGTGATAAATTTTTGTGTAAGCGGTTACACATAAAAGGAGTGGCAAAGTGAGAACGATTAAAGAAGTGGCTAAACAAGCAAATGTTTCAGTAGCCACAGTTTCAAGAGTGATTAATAAAAGTGGTTATGTTAAAGAAGCAACACGTAAAAGAATTGAACAAGTCATCAAAGACCTAGATTATTATCCAAATGAAACTGCAAGAACCTTATTCACAAAGAAATCTAAAACGATTGGACTGCTTTTACCAGATATGAGTAATCCATTTTTTACAATTGTTGCTAAAGGTGTTGAGGATACTGCAATTCAAAAAGGGTATCATGTCATGATTGGTAATGGTGAAATGCAAGAACATAAAGAACTTAACTATTTAACCACATTTAAAGTGAATAATTGCAGTGGCGTCATTGCTTCACAATTATCGACGCAATTTGCTTTTGATCAATTCAACTCCTATCAATTACCCTATGTTCTCATTGACCGCGTTACAGATAATCAACAATGTATCGAAGCAGATCATTATAAAGGTGGTCAATTACAAGCTGAGGCAATCATAGAAGGCAATGCGCAACGTGTATTAGTGCTACATCAAGACCTAAATTATCGCTCGTTTGAAGAACGATTCAACGGTGCAAGAACGACGTTAGAAAGTCAGGGCATTCAATTATGGATTGAAGATGAGCGTGATATCACAATGGATAAATTGCAGCGTTACATTAAACACAATGATATCGATAGTGTGATATGTAGCAATGATGTATCAGCACTGAAAATGATGAAATGGTTACATGATTTACATATTACTATTCCAGATGACGTACAAGTCATTGGGTATGATGATATCCCGTTAGCTAAGCTATTTTATCCAAGTCTCACAACCATCAAACAACCTGCTTATGACATTGGTAAGCAAGCAGCATTAGGTTTGATTCAACAATTAGAACATAATGATATCACAACGAAAGTAGTATTAGATGTTGATTTAATTTATAGAGAATCTACAAGGAGGAAGACAAAATGACAAGTATTTATGTAGTTGGAAGTTTATCTATTGATTTAGTCGTTTCTACGAATCGAGTACCAAGTAAAGGTGAAACCGTACTAGGTGAGTCATTCTTTACGACACCTGGAGGCAAAGGTGCAAACCAAGCCGTAGCAGCTGCCAGACTTGGTGATGATGTGTATATGGTAGGACGCATTGGGGATGACGATTTTGGTAATCAAATTTTCACAAATTTAGAAGATAACCATGTTTTAACGACATTTCTGAAACCCGTTACACATTCAGCATCAGGGACAGCACATATTACATTATCAGACAATGACAATAGCATTATTGTGGTGCCTTCAGCCAACAACTATGTGACTTCAGCGTATGCATTGGAAGCATTAAATCAAGCGCAAGCAGGTGACATTGTATTAATTCAACAAGAAATTCCTGCCGAAACAGTTAAAGACGTCATAACTTATTGTGATGATCATGATTTAATCTCAATTCTTAACCCGGCACCATTCCGAGAAGTAGAAGCAGAAGTCATTGATAAAGCGACATATATTACACCTAATGAAACAGAGAGTAACGCGATGTTCCAGACTAACATTGATGAAGCGTTAGCACATTATCCTAACAAACTGATTATTACATTAGGGGATAAAGGTGCTATGTATCATAACGGCACTAAAAAGGTTCATATCGCAGGATTTAAGCGAGAAGTTAAAGATACCACAGGTGCCGGAGATACATTTAATGGTGCTTTCGCAGTAGGATTACAAAAGGGATATTCCATCGCACATGCCCTTACACTTGCGAATTTAGCAGCAAGTCACTCAGTAACAGGTATGGGCGCTCAAGGTGGTATGCCGACCTTTTCAGAAATAGAAGGTGAATTCGATGTATAAAACAGGCATATTAAACAGCGAAATTTCAAAGGTACTTAGCGACTTAGGACATACAGATCAAATTGTAATCGGCGATTGTGGGCTACCAGTACCTAAAGATGTTAAGAAGATTGACCTAGCACTAACGTTAGGGAAGCCTAGTTTCCTAGACGTTTATGACGTCCTTAAGCAACACATGGAAATTGAACATATTACGATAGCCGAGGAAATGGAAGTAAACAATGCACCTATTTATAAGCAAGTGACACATGACTTTTCAGGCATAACACAAGTCGATCATGAAACGTTTAAAGCATTAACGAAGGATGCGAAAGCGATTATACGTACAGGTGAAGCAACACCATATGCAAACATCATACTTCAAAGTGGTGTCATATTTTAAGGGGTGAGATTAATGATTCAAATGACTAATATTCATAAAGCCTTTGGTGATAACGAGGTGCTTAAGGGTGTTGATTTTACTTTGAAACCAGGTACCGTCCATGCCTTAATGGGAGAAAATGGGGCTGGAAAATCTACGCTAATGAAAATTTTAGTAGGTATTCATAAGAAAGATCAAGGTGTCATGACGTATTCTGATGTTGAAATAGAATATAGCAATCCTAAAGAAGCGGAAGAAAAAGGATTAACCTTTATACACCAAGAATTGAATTTATATCCAGAATTAACAGTACTCGATAATTTGTTTGTAGGAAAAGAAATCCGCAACAAAATGGGCATACTCAATACAAAAGCAATGAAACAACAGGCGGAACAAGTATTTAAAGAATTAGATTTCTACATTCCGTTAAATAAAGTAGTTAAAGATTGCTCGATTGGTGAGCAACAAATGATAGAAATCGCTAAAGCGATGATGACGAAAGCACAAATCATTATTATGGATGAACCGACAGCTACCTTAACAGACAAAGAAATCCGACGTCTATTCGATATGATTCGTAATTTAAAAGCAAAAGGTGTTGCCTTTGTTTACATTTCGCATAGAATGGCTGAAATATTTGAGATTTCAGATGAAATAACAGTCATGCGTGATGGCGTTTCTGTGATGTACGATGAAACACGTCATCTAACGTACAACCAAATTGTGAAAGCAATGGTAGGACGCGAATTAGATGAACAATTTCCACATAGAACGTATGAACCACAAGATATGATCTTAAATGTAAAACGGCTCAATAATCCGCTACATCATATTGAGAATCAATCATTTTATCTTAGAAAAGGTGAAATACTAGGTGTAAGTGGCTTGATGGGTGCAGGACGTACGGAAATGATGCGCAGTTTATTTGGTGTGGATAAAGCGGACAATGACATTGAAATTAAAGGTCAACTAGTGACGATCACGTCCCCAATTGAAGCGATGAAACATGGACTTGCCTTTATAACCGAGAATCGTAAGGAAGAAGGATTAATTTTAGACTTCTCCATTCAAGACAATATGGTGTTACCTTCGTTATTTAGCTTTTCAAAACGTGGCATCGTAGACGATAAGAGTTCTGAGCAATTTGTTGATACGATGCGCAAAAGACTGAACATTAAATCGCCAGGCAAGCTACCAGCTGGTTCATTATCAGGAGGTAATCAACAGAAAGTCGTATTAGCTAAGTGGATTGGTACGGGTGCGCAAATCATCATATTGGATGAACCTACAAGAGGTATTGATGTTGGCGCTAAGAGAGAGATTTATCAACTTATGAATGAACTTACAGATCGTGGTGTGTCTATTATTATGGTCTCATCTGAATTACCGGAAGTCATTGGCATGAGCGATAGAGTGATGGTCGTGCATGAAGGTAATATCAAAGGAGATCTTACAGGAAATGAAATTACAGAAGAAAATATTATGACGTTAGCTACAGGGGGAACTTTAAATGAAACAGTTAACAGCTAAAACATCGTTCATGGAAAAGATTATTCCATTTATTGGTCTAATTTTATTAATTATTGTAGTGAGTATTTTAAATCCATCATTTTTAGATTTATCTAATTTACTCAATTTATTAAGACAAATTTCTATCAATGGTCTGATTGCCTTTGGGATGACATTTATTATCTTAACTGGTGGCATAGATTTATCAGTAGGTTCAATCCTTGCTTTATCATCTGCGTTTATTGCACTGATGATTACAAGTGGTGTTGATCCAATTATCGCCTTAATTATAGGTGTACTGATAGGCTTTATTTTGGGTGCAGTCAACGGTTTACTAGTGACGAAAGGGAATATGGCGCCATTTATTGCAACACTTGCGACAATGACAATCTTCCGTGGATTAACACTAGTCATTACTGACGGCAATCCAATTACTAATTTAGGTGATAGCTATTTATTCCAATTATTTGGTAAAGGCTACTTTATTGGTATTCCGGTACCAGCAGTAACGATGATTATCGTATTTATTATTTTACTTATCATTCTTCAAAAGACAACGTTCGGTCGTCATACATATGCAATTGGTGGGAATGAGGTAGCAGCTAAAATTTCAGGTATTAAAGTGAATAAAATTAAAATCTTTATTTATGGTATTTCAGGATTAATGTCAGCGTTAGCCGGAGGAATACTAACATCACGTCTAAATTCTGCACAACCAACAGCAGGTATGTCTTATGAGTTAGATGCGATTGCCGCGGTCGTGCTTGGTGGTACGTCATTGACAGGTGGTAAAGGACGAATTGTTGGGACACTTATAGGTGTACTTATCATAGGTGTTTTAAATAATGGATTAAATTTACTCGGTGTGTCTTCATTCTATCAACAAGTCGTTAAAGGTGTAGTCATTTTAATTGCGGTATTAATTGACCGTAAAAAATAAGAGAAAGCAGGATAACAATATGAAGAAATTATTAGCCATTACATTAGCACTCGTCCTATTTTTAGCAGCGTGTTCCTTAGAATCACCTTTGAAAAATGATAAAAATGGTAAAACAAATAAGAAAAAATCAGAGATTACAATTGGTGTAAGTATTTCAACGTTAAACAATCCATTCTTCGTTAAAATTAAAAATGGCATTGAAAAAGATGCAAAAGCACAAGGGATGAAAGTCAAAGTTGTAGATGCACGAGATGATTCAGCAAAACAAACGAATGACATTGAAGATTTAATTCAACAACAAGTGGATTACTTAATTGTTAACCCGACAGATTCAAGTGCAATCTCAAGTGCGGTAGAATCAGCTAATAATGAAGGAATTCCGGTAATTACGTTAGACCGATCTGTAGATAAAGGTGATGTAGCGTCATTTATTGCGTCAGATAACGTTGAAGGTGGTAAAATGGCTGGAAATTACTTGGTAGATAAAGTCGGTAAAAATGCCAAAGTGGGTGAACTTGAAGGTGTACCTGGGGCAAGTGCGACTAGAGAAAGAGGTAAAGGGTTCCACGACGTTGCTGATAAGCAGTTAAAAGTCATCGCCAAACAAAGTGCAAAGTTTGATAGAGCAGAGGGGTTAAATGTAACGCAAAACATGCTTGAAGCACACCCTGATATCCAAGCAATCTTTGCCCAAAATGATGAAATGGCTTTAGGTGCAATAGAAGCAATTGGTGGTAAGGAAATTCAAGTCATTGGATTTGATGGTAATGAAGATGCGATGAAATCCATTAAAAATGGCAAACTAGATGCGACAATTGCGCAACAACCTGAACTTATGGGTAAAGAAGCAATTAAGGTAGTTAATGGTCTAATGAAAGGCGATTCTGTCGATAAACAAATTAAAGTGCCATTAAAGTTAAAACAAAGTAAGAGTTAACTAGAAAAAAGAGTATGAGACATCAATCATATGATGATGCTATTTTGCAAATTCGCAGTAGCTGACTGAACTGAAAATGCGCTTAAATCAAGCTTTTTTCAGTTCTAGTCATCCTTGCGGCCGGGGCCCCAACACAAAAAATCAAGAAAGTGATTTTACAAGCAAAGCAAGTTGGGGTTCGGGGCCCCAACACAAAAAACCACGAAAGTGATTTTACAAGCTAAGCAAGTTGGGCTTCGGGGCCCAACAAAAAGAATTTCTTAAAGAAATTCTACAAGCAAAGAGGGGTTACGACGAATTTCAAAAAATACCGTCGCATCCCCTTTTTACTTTGCAATAGAATGATGTGATAGTAAAAGGGCGTAAACAGTGTCTAGATGTGGTGTATTGAGATTATAGTATCTCGCCTTGCTATAGATAAAGCCTTGAATGGCTTCAACTTCAAGCGGTTGGCTATTGATCACATCATAATACATACTCGTACCCATATGGTCAGGATAACCTGCATAAATCTGCATAATATCATCGACCAATGAATCAGGAAGCGTAATGCCCTCTGATAAAGCTACGTGTTGTCCCTCGTATAATAAGTTTTTACATAATTGTTCCACTTCTTTAATTTTTAAGATTTGAGCGGTATTATGACCAAGCGCAGTAATAGAATTAATACCAAGATTAACTAATAATTTATACCAAATTTTGTCTTCAATATGTTCTTCAAGTACGAGTTCAATTTTTGTGTGATCAAGTAACTGTTTTAAGCGCATTGTTTGAGCATCTTTTTGAACATGTAAGCGATAATCACGAAAATGTATGACTTCGTTTCCCGACTTTTGGCCACTAATATAAACAACAGCTTGGTAAGTGTGTTGAAATGGAAGACGAGATAGTAGGCCGTAGCCATTTTGAGCTAAAATAAATAATGTTTCGTCATGGGCTAAACGATGTAACTTTGGAATTAAATGATTAAGCTGATGTGTTTTGACAGCAATGATTATAACGTCAAAGGTCGACGTCACGTCATCTATATTAAATACTTCTATCATTTGATTTGCGGGTTGAATGGTTATGTGTTTATTAGAACGACCAATTAGTGTGACGTTTGGCAACGATGTTTGTAGTTCATAGGCGATAGTAGTGCCAACCGCACCTGGTCCAATAACAGCAATCTGCATTTAAAACTTTCCTTTCTAGGTATTCTTACATATAATTATACGTATTATTATCGAACTTTTAATATAGGAGTTAATTTAAAAATGAAAAATTTAGCAAAATTAGTTGAAATGAAACAAGAGAAAACAAAAATTTCGATGATTACGGCATATGACTTTCCAAGCGCAAAACAAGCACAAGATGCAAATATAGATATGATTTTAGTGGGTGATTCACTTGGAATGACAGTGCTTGGTTATGAGACGACAACACAAGTGACGCTAGATGACATGATTCACCACGGTAAAGCGGTACGCAGAGGCGCAGATGATACCTTTGTAGTAGTAGATTTACCAATTGGCGCAGTTGGTGTGAGTGACGAACATGATTTGAAAAATGCGCTCACACTTTATCAACAAACAAATGCGAATGCGTTAAAAGCAGAAGGTGCACATTTAGTTAATTTCATTAAGAAATCAACACAAATTGGAATACCAATTGTAGCGCACCTAGGTTTAATGCCACAAAGCGTGGGTGTTATGGGCTATCGTTTACAAGGTAGTACGAAAGATGCAGCTGAACAATTAATTCAAGATGCACATGCGGTACAAGAAGCAGGCGCAGTTGCCTTAGTATTAGAAGCAATCCCTAGTGACTTAGCTGGTTTAATTAGTGACCAATTAGATATACCAGTGATTGGTATCGGCGCAGGAAAAGACACAGACGGTCAAGTATTGGTTTATCACGATATGTTGAATTATGGTGTAGATCGTTATGCTAAATTTGTGAAACAATTTGGTGATTTTTCAGTGGGAATTAAAGGCATCAAACAATATGATGAGGAAGTTAAGGCAGGGACGTTTCCAGCTGAAGCACACACATATAAGAAAAAGATATTGAACGAGGTAAATGGTAATGACTAAAGTAATTCAAACTGTAGCTGAGATGCAACACATTACGCAAGAATTGAAACGTTCGGGGAAGACCATTGGTTTTGTTCCTACAATGGGTGCCTTACATGAAGGGCATTTAAGTATGATGCGTCGCTCAGTTGAAGACAATGATGTTACAGTGATTAGCGTATTCGTTAACCCACTACAATTCGGGCCAAACGAAGATTTCGATGCGTATCCACGTCAAATTGATCAAGATGTCGCTTTAGTTGAAGCTATTCATGTGGATTACGTCTTTCATCCAACAGTAGAAGAAATGTATCCAAACGAATTAAGTGTAACATTGAAGGTGGGACGTCTAGCGGAAGTCTTAGAAGGCGCACAACGTCCAGGTCATTTCGACGGCGTTGTGACTGTCGTGAATAAACTATTTAATATCGTCAGTCCTAATAAAGCTTACTTTGGTAAGAAGGATGCGCAACAACTTGCAATCGTTGAAAAAATGGTTGAAGACTTTAACCATCCAATTGAAATTGTTGGTGTTGATATTGTACGTGAAGCGGATGGACTCGCACGCAGTTCGCGAAATGTATATTTAACTGACGATGAGCGACAAGAGGCTGTTCACCTAAGTAAAAGTTTAGCATTAGCGCAAACGTTATATAACCAAGGGGAACGTCGTAGTCATATTATTGTTGGTGAGATTAAGGCATATTTAACGGAACATACGCGTGGTCATATTGATGAAGTTGCAATTTACAGTTACCCCGGTTTAGAAGTTGCGACGGAAATACAAGGTCAAATCTTTATATCACTCGCTGTTAAATTCTCGAAAGCACGGTTAATAGATAATATTATTTTAGGAAGTGAATCGTAAGTTATGATTAGAACAATGATGAATGGTAAGATTCATAGAGCACGAGTAACAGAATCAAATTTAAATTATGTTGGAAGTATTACGATAGATGCAGATATCTTGGATGCAGTTGATATTTTACCGAATGAAAAGGTAGCCATCGTGAATAACAATAATGGTGCCCGCTTTGAAACCTATGTCATTGCTGGTGAACGAGGTAGTGGCAAAATTTGCCTTAATGGTGCAGCATCTCGATTAGTTGAAGTTGACGATGTGGTGATTATTATGACTTATGTTCAATTAGATGAACGTGAATTAGTTGACCATGCACCGAAAGTTGCTGTGATGAATGAGAAGAATGAAATTATTCAAATGATTCATGAAAAAGAAGGCACTATAATTAAATAAATAAGTATGACGGCAGTCTAAAAATATTGAAATGATTTCGAGGGAGTGGGACAGAATTCTTTTAAATTCGTCGTCCCACCCCCGCAAGGATGACTAGAACTGAGAAAAGCTTGATTTAAGCGCCTTCTCAGTTCAGTCAGCTACTGCGAATTTGCAAAATAGCTTCATTATATTATTTATGTCCCGGACTCTTTCTGTGTATATTAGGTGTGATTTAAATTGCAACTATAACCTCTAATTAAATAATTATTTTATAGTATAATAAAATTATATAAATTGATTAGATTAGAGGGCTCGTTTATGAAAAGATTTATATTACTTAGCATCACATTTATGTTGATTTTAACAGCTTGTAGTACGAATGAATCGTCCAAGGAAGATAAAACTAAGTCACATTCGAAACAAACGGATACTAAAACAACAGAAGACAATAAAAAACAAAATAAGTTTGAAAGCAAAAAGAAGAATGAAGAAAAAACTAAAGATATAGTAGCTAACTTTTCGGAAAAGGAAAAATTAGCTTTAGCATTTTGTGTCGACCAATATACATTAACTAAAAATGAAATTTTAACTGGATTTTATTTAGCCATAGCACCAGCTGGGGAGTATCATTATAAATTAGTCGATTTTACGTTAGTTAAGCATGATAAACCTGTTGCAAATGCGCCAAAAGATATGCATTTTTACACTGTATATCCTGATAAACGAAATTTTGCTGCAATCATCGGTGTGAATAATGAAAAGATATTCTTAGGCGGAACACAAGCCGCAATCATAGATTATAATGCATTGATGCAATATGGTAGAGAAGTGAATTTAAGCGATGTCTATTTAAAAAATAAACATAACAAAGCTTTGCCAGAATTAGTAAGTAAAATGCATATTGATAATAAGTATCCTGACATTAGTTATGACGAGAATGACATCTCTTACAAACAGTTGGAGAGATTGGGTGGCGTAGGATTACATCTTAGAAATCAAATTTATCAAATTATTGCAGATTTTGAAGGTGTTAGTTTAACAGATTCAGGTTATTTGTGGGAAGATGTGAAGTTACTTAATTCAAATGGTGATTGGTCGGTACGATATCGCAATCAAGATGGAGAAATCGTTGGTTCCTATAGAAATAAAAATGGCACACTTCAAAAACTCGATGCTAATGGTAATGTAGTCAAAGAAAAAAAGGTTGAATAGTATTTAGAACGCTCAGAGAGTCATAAGTTAGCTTTCTGAGCGTTTTTTAGAATGAACATATTCTTCTAAGGCTTTGCCAGATTGGGCTACTTTAGTAGCTGTGTCCTTTCCTAAGTAGCGAAGATGCCATGGTTCATATTGATAGCCCGTTACCTGTTCTTTACCTTTGGGATAACGCACAATAAAACCATAGTTATGGGCATTGCGTGCAATCCATTGCCCCTCTTTAGTATCTCCAAAACATTCACGTAAATTGCAATTTGATCCAATAGCACCTACATCATAACTTAATCCACTTTGATGTTCAGAAGTGCCAGGACGCGCACTATATCGATTCGCAGCTTGTTCGCCATCACGCGCAACATACTGCTGATACAGACTCACTTGTGTTTGATAACTTCTGAAACCACTCATCTGATAAAGATTTACACCCTCTTCGCCAGCATCAGCAAACATCCGTTGTAATGCACGTTGCGCTTTCGGATTTTCACCAGGATTGTAATCAGGTGGGAGCGTTGTTGTTTTATTAACAATTAAAATATCGTCATAATACGTTCGACCATTTTTGATTTCTTTCTTGTGTACATGATGAGTTGATTTTTGTGATGAATCATGATTATTTTTGCTTTTTGAGTCATGATTATCATGACATGCACATAAGATTAAAGTACTCAAAATTAAAATTGCAATAAGCTTTTTCACAATATAATTCCTTTCCCAAAAAAGTTTGTTAATAGAGTATTCTTACAATGTAAGATTAGCATAAAAAAAGAAATGAAATAAGATGTAAAATAACTAAATTACATACAAATTAGATTTTGACAAATGTAATAATATTTTGTAAATTGTAATTGAAGTGAAATATTATTCCTTTTAGAGGTGATGTTTATTGCATGGTAGTTTAATTTTTATTGAATCATCTTTAAGCGATTTAAACCCCTCGGAACGTAGAGTTGCTGAGTATATTCTTAAACATCCGGAAGAAATTATTAATTACTCAGTACAAAAGCTAGCCGACCTAACAAACGTAAGCGTAGCTACGATTGTTAGGTTATCTAAAAAGATGAAATGTAAGGGCTTTCAAGATTTAAAATTGAAAATCGCATTTGATTTAAATGAACCTGGGAATGTACAACGCGATTATGCAGAAATTGATGAAGATTATTCAATTGAAGAAGTCACACAATCAGTATTTCATAACAATACTAAGACTTTAAAAGACACAGAAAGGATTTTATCCACAGTTAGTATTAAGCAAGCTTTTGAATTAATTATCAATTCAAGAAAAACTTGTATTTATGGAATTGGTGCATCAGCTATTATTGCACAAGATTTTAAACAAAAGTTAACGCGTATAGATTATTGGTGTGATGTAGGAAGTAGTTTTGATGAGCAAGTTACTTTAAGTGCTAACCTATCTTCTGAAGATGTTGTAATTGCAATATCAAATTCAGGTCAAACTAAAGATATAGTCTACGCTACGCAATTAGCTAAAGAAAAGGGTACAAAAATTATTTCTATAACTAAATATGGTGATAATTCAATAGCTAAATTAGCAGATGTACAATTGTTTGTTAGTTCTTCCGAAAAAACGATACGAAGTGGGGCAATGAGTTCAAGAATTGCTATGCTAAGCATCATTGATATTTTGTATATTTGCATCGCTAGTGATGATTATTTAAGTAATCGCCAGAAATTAGAGAATACAAGAAATGCTATAAAAAACAATAAATTAAAATAGAGGAGTGTTTTAAATGAAAGTAATTATGGTTTGTTCAGGTGGAATGTCAAGTGCAATGGTAGTTGATTCAATTAAGAAACAAGCAGATAAAGAAAACTATGATCTTGAAATTAAAGCAGTAGGATCTGAAGAATTTGAAAATCAAATCGAACATTATGATTTAGGGTTAGTTGCCCCACAAGTTAAACACCGTTTAGATAAATTTAAAAAAATGGGAGAAGAAGTTGGTAAACCAGTTGATGTAGTTGATCCAATGGGTTATACACCAATAGGTGCACCTAAAATTTTAAAACAAATTAAAGAATACGATAACTAATATACATGTTTAGGAGATGGTCTTATGCAAAAGATATTACAATGGCTTGAAAAAGTATTAATGACACCAATGGCAAAAGCATCGGAGCAAAGACATTTAGTTGCCATTCGTGACGGTATTATTGCAACATTACCATTGATTATCGTCGGTTCATTCTTCACTTTGTTTGCATCACCACCAATACCCTATCTCGCAGATTTAGTACAACCACATGCTGAGAAGATTATGATTGCAAATAGAATGACGTTGGGGTTAATGGCTTTATACGCAGCATTTTGTATGGGTTATAACTTATCAAAATCATATAAGATGGATGGTCTTTCAGGTGGCTTACTTTCATTAGCAACGTTTCTAATGATGAATATTCCATTGAATTTAGATGATAAATTAGCTAAAAAGGATGCCGTTGGATATGTATTGCCTATGGCAGATTTGGGAGGGTCTGGTTTATTTGTAGCTATCATTTCTATGATATTTGCAGTAGAAATAAGCAGATTAGTTATTAAATCTGGTTTTACTATTAAAATGCCTGAACAAGTCCCTAGTTCAGTTGCCAGATCTTTTGAGTCTTTAATTCCGGCTACTTTAGTTATTGTTATTTCATGGTTTATCCGTGTGATTTTAAATGTAGATTTAAATAAAATCGTTAACATGCTATTTGAACCACTCGGTAAATTTGCAGGAGATTCATTGTTAGGCGCTTTGATACCAGTATTCTTTATCGTTCTTTTATGGGCTGCAGGTATTCATGGTGTTGCTGTCATGGGTGCTGTTTTCCAACCAATTTGGTTCTCGCTCTTAGATCAAAATATTGATGCTAAAGCAGCGGGAGAACAACTACCTAATATCGTTGTAGAACCATTTTTCCAATGGTTTGTCTGGATTGGAGGCGCAGGTGCGACGTTAAGTCTGTGTATATTAATGGTTTTCTCTAAATCAGAATATCTCAAAAAAGTAGGTAGATTCTCAATTATTCCAAGTATATTTAACATAAATGAACCTCTCATTTTTGGGACACCATTAGTAATGAATCCAATTCTAGCTTTACCATTCATATGTATTCCTTTAGTTTTAACTACTATTACGTACTTCGTTTTTAAATTGGGATTAATTGCAAAAATTACCATATTAGCACCGTGGACATTACCTGGACCTATTGGTGCATTGTTTGCGACTAATGGAGATTGGAAAGCACTTATATTAGTATTAATCAATATCATTATTGCAATTGTACTTTATTATCCTTTCTTTAAAAAATATGAGCGTGAAATGTTAGCTCAAGAGCAAAGTCTTAATGAAGACGCTACTGAAAAAGATTAGGAGAGGTAATTGTTATGGATAATAAAAATGAAACAGAGATATTTGAAATTATTGCACATGGAGGAAATGCAAAAAGTTTAGCTTATGAGGCATTAAATAGTGCTACTGAAGGCAACTTTGAAGAAGCAAAAAAATTTCTTGATGAATCAGAGAGAGAAATGGCAGAGGCTCATAAAACACAAACACGTTTAATACAAGATGAAATTAATGGTGAAAAAGTTGATACGTCGTTATTAATGATTCATGCACAAGATCATCTTATGACAGCATTAAGTGAAAAAAGTTTAATTGAAAAAATGATTGAGCTATACAAAAAGTTAGAAGAGAAGTGATTTTCCATGAGACTTTTATATATCCTAGGATTATTAATTTTAATATTTTTTTGCTTCAAGTTATCACAGTTGATTATTAAGAAGGTTGTAATTAACAGATGGTTACTTTTGATTATTATGCCATTTATTATTGGTATTCCAGTTTTAATCTTTGATGAGATTAATTCATTCGGATGGACCGTTATTTACGTGTTGATTATATTCAATAGTATTTTATTTTTTGAACAGTCAAGACAATTACTTGAAAATAAAAAAATTAAAGGCGTTATTTATAAATCTGAGGAGGGCAAGTAAATGCATCGATTAGGTATTTCAATTTACCCTACACAATCTGATCTAGAGAGAATGAAGAATTACATTGATACCAGTGTGAAATATGGCTTCAAACGTATATTCACTAATCTGCTATCAGTAAAACAGGAAGATCGTGAAGTTTTTGAGAAGTTTAAGGAAATAGTGAAATATGCTAATGAGAACGGTATGGAGGTCATAGCTGATATAAATCGAGAAGTATTTAAAGATCTTCAAATAGATAATTTAGACTTATCATTTTTTAAAGATTTAGGTGTATCTGGGATTCGAATTGATTCTGGATTTTCTGCTCAAGAAACAGCGAAAATGACGCATAATAAGCAAAACATGTCTATTGAATTAAATATAAGTACAAGTGCAACATTTATCAATGATGTATTAAATTTTAAACCTGATAGAGATAAGTTAATAGGATGTCATAATTTCTATCCACAAAAATATACAGGTATATCATTTAAGCATTTTAAAAAAACCTCAGAATCATATAAACAACATCAATTGACGACTGCGGCATTCGTAACATCTCAACACGGTAAAATAGGGCCTTGGAAAGTAATGGAGGGGTTACCTACATTAGAAAGTCATAGAAATTTACCTATTGAAGTTCAAGCAAAGCACTTATTAATGACTGGATTAATCGATGATATTATTATAAGTAATGCATTTGCTTCTGAGGAAGAGTTATACGCATTATCTAAGATTAATTTATCAATGCCTACGCTTGATATAGAATTAAATCCTGAAATTTCTAGTTTAGAAAAAAAGATTGTGTTAGAAGAAGATCATTTTAATCGTGGCGATGTCTCAGAGTATGTTATTCGCTCAACAATGAGCAGAGTACATTTCAAAGATAAAGATTTCCCGCCTCATAATACTTCTGAGATTAAAAGAGGAGATATTTTGATTTGCAACGAAACTTATGGTCACTATAAGGGAGAAATGCAGATAGCACTTCAAAATATGGAAAATGATGGTGTAAAAAATGTTATAGGTAAAATAACTGAAAATGAACAATTTCTATTAGATATGATAGAGCCTTGGGAATCTTTCGTATTAAATGTGAAAGAATAGGATTGATATAACAATGAGTATTAATAAAAAATACTATATTGGTATTGATGGTGGAGGAACCAAAACAGAAGGTGTCATTGGTAATAATTACGGAGAAATTATTGGACATACCCTAGCAGAATCTACAAATATACAAGTTAAAGGTTTGGACACTGTTAAAGAGATATTAATGAATATGATATCTAATTTGAGAAAACAAGCAAAGATAGACTTAAATGAAATTGATACGATTTATTTATCATTAAGTGGTGCTGGGAGAAAAGAAGAAAAACATTTGATTATAAAATCATTGGAAGCGTACAAATTACATAAGATAAAAATTGTCGTTGAAAATGATGCTATATGTGCTTTGGCATCGGGGACATTTGGAGATTCTGGTATTGTACTCATAGCAGGAACTGGATCTATATCATATTACTTTAATAAAGAAACAAATGAAATGAATAGAGTCGGTGGATGGGGGTATTTACTAGGCGATGAAGGCAGTGGGTATGATATAGGCAAAAAAGCACTTACTGCAGTAATGAAAAATTATGATGGTAGAGGTCAATCAACTCAATTAACTGAAGCGGTTAAGCAACAATTAAACTTGATACAAGAAACAGAAATAATTCCGTTTGTTTATCAAAATATGGAAATGAGATCAGAAATTGCTTCATTAACTAAAGTAGTGTTTGAGGTTGCCAGCAGTGGTGATATGGTTGCTAAAGATATCATTAGTAACAGTATGGACGCATTGATTGAATTAATTAATGGCTCGTTCCTTTCGATTAATAAGGCACAATATCATCCACCTATTGTATTATGTGGAGGTCTATTCTCTAATATTCAGTTTAAAGAGACATTTATGAATAAATTAAAAAAAGTTTATCCGAGTAATGAAATTATAATACCTAAATTTCCACCGGTGATTGGAGCCTATACACTATCTTTAAGAGAAAATAGCGAAAATAGTTTTACTCATACAATTCAACAAACAATTAAACGTAGCTGGAAAGAGATTGATACATTAAGTTAAAAAAGAGTGTTCCTGAGATGATAAAGGAACACTTCTTTTTTTCAAGAAATACTTGCAATTAAGTGTTTACAAAGTACACTTTTATAAATAAAATATAGTATAATTAATTGATTTTAAAAATGCAAATGATATGAGGAGACATAGATGAAAAAACTAGTATTTATATGTGGGGTGTTTTTACTTTTACTTGCAGCTTGTGGTTCTAATGACGGTTCTAAAGAAGATAATAGTAAAACGAAATCTAATGCAGAACAAACAAAATCTAAGAAGTCTAAAAAAGACCAAGAGTTGGAAAAAGAAGTAGCAAAACTTACTGAAAAACAAAAATTGGCTCTTGCCTTCTGTGTGGAAGATGTCGATCGCTATACATTGACTAAGAATGAAATTTTAACAGGTATTTATGAATACAGACTTGCGTCTGGTAATAAAAACTTTAAGCTAGTTGATTTCAAACTTGTGAAATATGAAAAACATATTGATAATGCACCTAAAGGTATGAATTTCTACAATGTATCACCTAATAAAGGGAACTTTGAAGCATTGATTGGTGTGAGTAACGACAAAATCTTTGTTGGACGTATGCAATCGGGTTCATTAGATTATAAAGACTTATTAGGCAAAGGCAAAGAGGTCAAACTCATTGATGTTTATAAAGCTAATAAAGATAACAAAGCTTTACCAGAATTAACTGACAAAATAAATATTGTAGATCAATTATCTAAAAAAGATAAAGAAGACAATAATCCATTATCTGCAGCATACTTAGAAAAATCAGGAACAGTTAATACATATTTCCGTAACCAAGTGTATCAAATGATTTCAGATTTCGAAGGTATTGCGGTAGGTAAGACAAACTATTTATGGGATGATGTTAAAATGGTTGGTCATAGTGGCGATTGGATTGTCAATTATCGAAATAAAGATGGCGAAATTTTAGGGACGTATAAAACTAAAAATAATAAAATTCTTAAATTAGACCCTAATGGTAAAGTCATTAAACAAGAAAATTAATAAACCAATATTATAGAGTTCTCATGTTAATTGTTTTGGCCTGAGAACTTTTTATATAGGGTTTTATAATTATGTCAGTATGGTACGATGAAACTGAAGGGAAAGACGGCAATTAAAATCACGCAAAGGAGTTTATGCTTATGAATCCAAAGGTAGGTTTTGGCGAAGCATTTAAGTTATTTTGGAAGAATTATTTTAATTTTAAAGGACGCTCAAGACGTAGTGAATTCTGGTTTATGCAATTATGGCATGTCATTTTTTACGGACCAGTACTCATTCTTTATATTGCTTCTTTAATCATGGTTATGTTCTCAGCAGCATTAGAATCTGGAGCGTTATCAATAGTAAGTATAGTCATGTTAGTTGGCACAATCATTTATATGATTTTATATGCAATTATAACTTTCATTCCGAATTTAGCATTGACAGTCAGACGCTTCCATGACACCGATCGTACGATGCTTATTCCAATTTTATCGGTTATATTAGGTGTGATATCTTTTATTAGTCAATTGATTTGGGATATTAATGACCCTAACGGTGACAATGGCTGGGCATTATTGTTTATTCTTCTACTTGCACTCGTTCAATTTGCTATTTCAATTTATCAATTAGTGATTACATGTTTAAATAGTAAATTTAATAAAAATAAATATGGAGAAAGCCCTAAATTTAAAGGACATTATGAATAATTCATTGTTTAAAAAAATGCTTTTAGCGATATAAATTAAGGTTCAACGTGTAGTTTATCATTATAACCACGTTGAACCTTTTTTAGTATGTCTATTTTCGCTTACCTACATGCCATTTCCAATAAGTGAACATACGTAGAAGATATTCTAATGGACCGTATCGGAAGTGTCTTTGATGTAATGTTGCTAATACAACTAAAAGAATATAAATCACAATAAATAAAATGCTGGTATAGATGAGTATATCTTTGCCAAATAATCCTAAACCGTAACTATAGAAAATAAGTGTACCGATAATACTTTGAGTAATATAAACGGTGAGCGAGATTTTGCCGGCATTTTCTAAACCTTTAAAGATAGGATGTTTCTCATGACGTTGATATAAATATTTAAATAAACTCATATAACCAAATGATAAAACAGGTCCAAACATAGCAAGGAGTACACCGGAAATTGCATCGTTATTTAACCAAAGTATGGTTGATTTGGCAATAATCGCTATTGGTATCAGGTATATGAATAATTTCGACGACCAAAAGTGTCTTGCATCTTTTTCGAACCAACCAGATCTAGAAAGAAAGATACCTAAAGTAAATAACGGTACCTCAAAAAGGATGGCTACCAAGAAGATGGCGCCCTTATTATCACCTAATTGATCTTTTAATTCTGCAAATTTAGGAGATGGCGCAATGTCATCTACATGATGAATGTCGTCATAACTACCTTGTGTGTAAATCTGCTGTACTTTATGAATATAAGCAGCAGCATCATGATTGTCGGATGTTGTAGACGGTTGTGAATCATCAAACATAGACCAAATGCCCATGATGAAGACGAGAGAAATGATGATAATATTAAACCATTTAAAGGCTTTCGTACTAAGTGAAATGAAAGGGATGACACATAACATCGCTAAACTATAAGCGGTTAAGATATCGCCTTCCCATATGTAAGATGCATGTATAAAGCCTAAAATCAGTAAGAAAATGGCACGACGTAATAATTTTAATCTAGGTCGTGGTAATCCTTTTAATTTCATAGACTGATACAACTTATCCATCGAAAAGCCAAATAATATGGCAAAAATAGGTAAAAAGCTCTCTTCAACAAGTACAATGATAAGATTGAATATGCCTTGGTTGATGGGACTTAAATGGAAATGTTCGATGTAGTCTTTGCCGGATAAACTAAATTGAAATATAAGTAAATTAGCAAGAAATATACCTAATAAGCTGAAACCTCTTAAACTGTCAGCAAATGTAATACGTTTCATAATGTCACCTCAATACATACAGTAAACAATAATGATAAAATCTAGCATAAATGTACCTTAAATCCATCTTAAATAATTAACATCACAACAAAGTAGTGGAGTGATGAAAGTAGAATTTAAGCTCAACACCCCACATATGCCGATAATGTTTTACATGAAACAATGTTAATCCAAATCTTTAACTTGGTCTTTGGCACGTTTGTAAATGCTGTTAGGGAAGTGGGTAATACGCAATAATTCAATAGCGTTTCGCGTATTGGCTTTACCTGTTTTAATCTTATAATCGAAATGAATTTCATTGTTTTCAATCGTTTCATTAAAGTGATAGTTATGATAATTGTCTTTTAACAATTCGGAAAGTTCGATATCATGTGTTGCTGCTACAATTCTGTAATTGTGCAATTGATTCAAATACGATAATACGGATTCTGAAGCCGCAATACGCTCAGTTGTATTTGTACCTTTGAAGATTTCATCAATGAAACAATAAACGGGCAATGTCGTTTCTATGTCAAATAAGCGACGAATCGATTTGAGTTCAGCCATAAAGTAACTATCGCCTGATAACACATCATCGGCATTTGCCATAGAAGTATAAACTAAGCCAGGTCGATAGCTAAATGTATCGGCTGTCGCAGTTTCAATCGTTTGTGCAAGGATAATGTTAATAGCTACAGCTTTCATAAATGTTGACTTCCCTGATGCATTTGAACCGGTTAGTAGAATATTGTGTTTAATGTCGAGGTCGTTTGGGACGGCATTGTCCAGTAAAGGATGAACTAAGTTTGCGAATGATACGTGCGTGGTTTCTGACCAGACAGTCGGCTCACAATATGTCTCCAACGTGCGTCGATACATGGCTAATGAATAGTGATTATCTAAGGTACTCACATAGTCATAGCAGGCGAGTACTTCGTCTTGATACCGATAATACGTATGCTGGATGATATGGAAGAGGAAGTAGTCAACCATAAATGCCATCTTGATTAACATGATGAATGCGCCGCCAATATCTTGATCGCCCACTTCGCCAAGTAGACCGCTAAATAGACGCGCACCTTTAAAGTGATTAAAGTTCGTCTTAACTTTAGGTGTGCCTTCAATTTGGTCAAGATGATAGCCTTCTTTAAGTACTTTCGCTGTGTAGAATAGTGACTTCAAATCTTGATCATATGTGCGTTTAAGACTACCAGATAAAATAATATTCAATAGCACTGCGAAAAGAGTTATAAGTACACCAGTTGATGGCGAAAATAGAATGATAATAATGCCAATCAATGGTAAGAATGGACATATCATAAATAAATTATTACGTTTAATCGGTTTAAGTTGATCTGGAAAGATAGGATAAACCACTTTTCCGATAGAAGCGAGATGATAAGATACATTAACTCTAAATGTTTCATTGTTATTAAAGTAGTCTAAGAGTTGATGGTCATTAACTTTAAACATATTGCGCAATGTAGCGAACCAACGCATTTCTCCAATTGCTGTGAAGTTAAAGTTACTGCGATGGAAGATTTCCTCCATATTTAAATCTGACCATGTTTTATCGTCAATAAGATTATCGTGTTGATCACGCTTGAGCTCAAATTGATAATCTAAACGAGCATTTGGACGTATAAAGTTCTCAATTGGCTTCTTATTACGCCAAAGTGTATGTATATGATGAATTAACTTTCGCTTATCTGAAACGTTCAGAGCAATATTCACAATTAACCCCAGAATGATGATGCCAATCACCAATAACGCATAAGTCTGATAAATATTCATAACTAAACTCCTTAAAAATTTAAATCGCTTACACAATTATTTCATAATATGATGTAATTAACAAAGATAGATCAATCACGCTATATCAGTATAAAAATAATATAGGATTACTCAGATAACCTTTGCCACATAGGTTTCACGTTGTAGCTCGTGATATGCTTAATAATGGTATAGGAGGCTTTAGTTGTTATGATAGAGAAACAAATAGCATCTACATATAATTTAATGAACTATAACATGTGCGTGTGCCATGGTGAATGTATATGATGACAGCGCTAGCAATTACTATTTTCGTTATCACGCTCGTATTTGTCATTTGGCAACCCAAAGGACTTGATATAGGAATAACGGCCGTTATAGGCGCAGTTTTAGCACTCATTACTGGGGTTGTGGGTTGGTCAGATATTGTAGAAGTAATGCATATTGTTTGGAATGCGACGTTAACATTTGTGGCGGTCATTTTAATCTCATTGATTCTTGATGAAATAGGTTTCTTTGAGTGGGCTGCTTTACATATGGTTCGAGCATCTAAAGGTGACGGTTTCAGAATGTTTGTGTACATCATGATTCTCGGTGCGATTGTTGCAGCTTTCTTTGCGAATGATGGTGCTGCGCTGATTCTAACGCCAATTGTGTTAGCTATGGTACGTCATCTTGGCTTCAATAAGAAAGTCATCTTTCCTTTTGTTATCGCAAGTGGTTTTATCGCGGATACAACGTCATTACCATTTACAGTAAGTAACTTAGTGAACATCGTTTCAGCGGATTATTTTAATATTGGTTTTGTAGAATATTTGAGTCGTATGTTTATGCCCAATATATTTTCATTAATTGCAAGCATCATTGTACTTTGGCTGTATTTCCGAACGTCTATTCCGAAGACAGTCGATATTCAAAAGGTTCAAAGTCCTAATACTGCAATCAAAGATCAGAAATTATTCCGTATGTCTTGGCTTGTTTTAGCAATACTCCTAATAGGTTATCTTGTCAGCGAGTTCATACACGTACCAGTGTCTCTAATAGCCGGCTTTGTCGCCATTATTTTCTTACTCTTGGCACGTCAATCAGACGTTGTTTCTACTGGAAAAGTCATCAAAGGTGCGCCATGGAATATCGTGATTTTCTCACTAGGTATGTATCTAGTCGTCTTCGGACTTAAAAATGTGGGCATCACAACTGTCTTAGGGCATATATTCGCATCGATATCTACGCATGGCTTATTTACCAGTATTATGGGGGTAGGCTTCATATCTGCAATATTATCATCCATTATGAATAACTTACCGACTGTTTTAATTGATGCGATTGCCATACATCAATCACAAGTAACAGGTATGCTTAAAGAAGGTATGATTTACGCTAACGTCATAGGTTCTGACTTAGGTCCGAAGATAACACCTATAGGTTCATTAGCCACTTTGTTATGGCTTCACGTTTTAGCTCAAAAAGACGTTAAAATATCATGGGGGGTCTACTTTAAAACGGGCATCGTTATTACAATTCCTGTACTCTTTATGACGTTGTTAGGTCTGTTTCTGACATTACTCATTTTTTAACACATCAATCATATTTCAAGATGAATATGACAGTTAGGCATTGATACGTAGCTTTTAAGAATAGATGGACATCAAGTTTAAATCATCTGATAACATGTTAAAAGTATATTCAAGAGAAGTTAGATTGCTCGCCATCCCAAAATGTTAAAGTATAATTCGACCATTCAAACAGTTAATGACTAACTTTTATACACCTTGCAGTCTAACCTCCTTGTAATATAAGGCTTAGATATATACATAGTTGAATATACATAAATCGTCATTAGAAGAGCTTTGAGCGTCTAGTACTAGTGACTTAAGTGAGATAACGGATGTGTCGTCTATGATCCGTCTATCTCATTTTTTTATGCATTTTAAAAACTTAGTTAAAAAACATGTTAATGACATTAAAACGAGCATAATTTTTGGTGAAATGATGGTGTCATAGTATCTTAAAGCTATAACTATACCAATTCTATAGAGGTGAGAGTGTGAAAGCATTAATTGTATACGCCCATCCTGAACCAAAGTCGTTCAATGGCGCATTAAAAGATAAAGCTGTAGAAACATTAGAGGCACAAGGTCATGAAGTTAAAGTTTCCGATTTATATGCAATGAACTTTGATCCAGTAGCTCGAAAAGAGGATTTTGAAAATCTGACAGATCCTGACTTCTTCAAATATGCAGTGGAGCAAAAACATGCCTATGATAACGATGAACTGACATCAGTGATTAAGGGAGAATTTGAAAAATTATTATGGGCTGACTTAGTCATTTTCCAATTTCCATTATGGTGGTTTAGTGTTCCAGCGATTCTTAAAGGTTGGTTTGATAAAGTCTTTATTTTTGGTGGCATTTACGGTGGAGAATATGACCGTTACGATAAAGCACGCTTGACTGATAAAATCGCAATGATTTCAACGACAACGGGTTCACCCGAAGGCAGTTATGCTGCCAACGGTTTCTCAGGAGATATACACGAACAAGTACTATTCCATATTAATCACGGCATGATTTATTTCTCTGGAATGACACCGTTAGAACCATTTATCGCTTATCAAGTAAGTCATAGTGAAGCAGTAAGACACGACTATCTTGAACAATTAGCTGAAAAATTAAAACATATTGATGCAATTCCTAGAATTAAATATCCTAAATTAGCAGATTTCGATGATAATGGCCAATTAAAGTAAAAGGTTGGTAGTTAGAGGTATCGGGTGTGGCGCAGTGAATTCAAATAGAATGCTGTGTCACGCCCGATACTTTTTTAGTTCACCAATTTTCAACGCCCGTTAGTATACGTATGAAATAACAACAATAACAAATGTAATTTAAATTGTAATAGTATATCTGATTGTAAATAGGGTATGATGTAAATAATCATTGAGTGAATGATAGTCATATTCTATATAAGGTGTTGATGAGTCATGGAAGAGAAGAAACGGAAGATATTTAAGTTTAAGACGCCACATACATATGCATTATTAATGTTTGTCATTTTTCTAGCTTGGTTGCTAACATATATCATTCCTGCTGGTGAGTATGCACGTGAAAAGAAGGGTGACCAAACGCTTGTCGTTTCAGGAACATACCATACGGTAGAATCGGCAAATGTAAATTTTCTCGAAATATTCAGAGCCATTCCTGAAGGTTTGATTAGTGGTGGAGAGATCGTATTCTACATATTCCTTGTAGGTGGCGCCTTTGGCATTATTCATAAGACAGGTGCTTTTGAAAATGGTGTTAACAAAGCAATGAGAACGCTAGGAAAGGCCAACTTTCTTATGATTCCATTAACGATGACGGTATTTTCTATATTAGGGTTTACAATTGGTTTAGCAGAGGAAACGATTATCTTTGTACCAATTGGAATCATCATCGCACGTACATTAGGATACGATGCTTTAACAGGTGCAGCTATGGTGATTTTAGGCGCTGCGAGTGGTTTCAGTGGAGGGATGTTAAATCCATTCACAGTTGGGGTAGCTCAAACTGTCGCTGAATTACCCATGTTCTCAGGCTGGGGCTTGCGTACGATGATCTATTTATTTATCTTAACCGCTGCCATTTCAACAGTGATGTTATACGCTCATAAAGTGAAGAAAGATAAATCTAAGAGTATTGTGTATGAGCTCGAAAAAGAAGAAGGCCATACAGTACAAGAAGTTACTTACCAACATTTTAGTAAACGACAAGCAGCAAGCTTATTGATTATCGTTGCTACAATTTTATTTAATGTATTTGGAATATTTGTATTTGATTGGACATTTAATGACATGAGTGCCAATTTCTTACTCGCAGGTATTATTGCTGGTTTAGTAAGTGGACTCGGTTTAAATGGCACATTTGATGCTTTAATCGAAGGGATGGAAAATATTTTATTTGGTGCAATGATTGTTGGATTCGCCAAAGGTATTGTTGTTATTTTGGAAAATGGCAAAATCATCGATACGATTGTTCATGGTATGACAATGCTATTGTCAGATATACCAGCTTCATTTGTTATTATTGCGATGTTTATATTACAATTTTTACTTAATTTCTTTATACCATCTGGATCAGGACAAGCATTAACAACCATGCCCTTAATGGTACCAATATCTGATTTGCTTCATATTAATCGTCAGTTAACTGTCCTTGCTTTCCAATATGGAGATTCAATAAGCAATATTTTATTCCCAACGTCAGCAATCTTAATGGGAGCGTTAGCTGTTGGACGCATTACCTATACACAATGGATAAAATTTGTATGGAAATTGATACTGCTTTGGGTGGTTATTTGTGCAGTAGCCATGTCGGTGGCACTTATAATTGGATATTAAAATGTGTCTTTAAATCTACATATAAACAGTGTGAAAATAAAATGAGGTAAGACTGACGTTTGTCTGAAGTTAGATTTCGGTGCGTCTAATAAACATTGATATATCAATAGATAAGCGCGTTCCTGACATTAAAGAAACGCGCTTGTTTCATATGATCAATTAGTTGTCTACTGTTGTATTGAATGGATGTTTATGATGTTTACCATGAACGATATAATACACAATAATTGCGACGGCTAATAGTAAAGCCATGGCTAAATATAAGTTGCGATATCCCATAAATGGAATGATTAGTCCAAGTATAAATGGTCCCATACCGGCACCGAAATCTACGAAAATAAAATAGGTTGATGTTGCTAACCCCATTTTGTGCTTAGGAGATTGTTGAATTGCAATGGCTTGTGCAGTGGGAATAATGGTGCCATAACCAAAGCCGATAAATGCTGCTGATATCAGTAAAAATAATGATGAGGTTGTCATACTCAATATAACTAAACCAACTACAAAACTAATCATAACTGGATACATTACTTTATTTTCACCATAATGATCATAAATTTTGCCAGTGAAAGGTCGGGTTACAAATGTAGCTAAGGCATATACAACAAAGAAATAACTTGCTGCAGTAACTAAATTTAGTAACTCGGCATAAATGGATAAGAAAGATAACACACTTGAATAAGCTATGCCAACCAACATTGTAACCATTGAAATCGGTAAGGCTTCTCGTTGTAAATAAGCGTGAATGCCTTTAGGTTGAGCATTCGCTTCATCTTCGTTTGAGGCGATATTGATTGGAAGCCTTTTAACAAAAGTAGTGAAAACTAAAGCAATTACGATACTGATTAAACTAATCGTAAAGATAGAAGAAAAACCTAGACGATGATTTAAAATTAATCCGAAAAATGGTCCTAAAGCTGACGCTAATGTCACACTTAATCCATAATAACCGATACCTTCACCTTTACGTGCTTCAGGAATAATTCTTGAGGATATGGTGCCAGTTGCTGTTGATGCGAATCCAAAAGCAATACCATGTATGAAACGAACTAACATGAGAATCCATATATTCGTAATAGTGAAGTATAAAGCAATTGCGGCCACTGAAGCGATGACACTATAAAATAATATCGATTTCGGTTGGAGGTAATCAATGATACGACCCGAACCTAAGCGTCCACCTAACATACCAATAATAAATACACCTGCAGCTAAGCCTCCAATGCTTTCAGATGCGTGATATTCGTCAATAGTAAACGCTGTGATCGTTACGATAAGCATGTAATGTATTAAATACATAAAGAAGTTCACTAATGTAACGAAGATAAAATCTTTTGTCCATAAGCGATGTTCCATTATGTCCCTCCTAAAATAGTTAGAGTGACTTAGACTCTATATTGTTTTTTAAGCGCATGGTTTATTATATAAATAATAAAAACTAATGTATAATTAGAATAAATGAATTTAATATAAGTAGAACTGATATAAAGGGGGATATATGAATTTCGAACAATTGAGTTATGTTAAAACAGTGTATGAACAGGAATCTATGATTCATGCCAGTGAACGTATGCACATTAGTCAATCAGCGATGAGCCAATCTATAGCGCATTTAGAAGAAGAATTAGGTTATAAATTATTTTATCGTTCTAGAAAAGGGACAGTACCTACAGAAATCGGTAAACGTCTCATTCCTAAGATATTAGATATTATTGAAGCCAAACATGCGCTGCTTTCAGAAGTTGATAGTATTGAAACACATTTTGAAGGTAGAATTAAAATTGCTACGAACCCAACCTTGTTCCATAAATTACTTCCTAAAGTACTCTCTCAATTTAAAAACGATCATCCCAATGTAGACATCGAAGTCATTGAATCTGACAAAGAAGATATATTAAGAATGATTGAAGACCATGATATTGATTTAGGGCTGATAGGTAAGACCAATCATTCTGAAATATCAAATCATATTATTGAATTTCCACTTTATTTTGGTTCGAATTTTAAATTGATTGTGCCAGCTAAATCGAAACTTTCGTTTAAAGAAACCGTGGATCTTGAGGATATTAAAGCGTACCCATTTGTCTTATATGATCGTAGCTTTTATCATCATCATTTAAAGAAATTTCAAGAAGCGAATGGAGATTTGAAGATTGTCTTCCGTACAAATAATCCAATTGTCTTAATGAGAACCGTTGCTGAAGGGCTAGGTGTCGGTATTGTATCAAGCTTTATGGTTGAGAATGAGCCTTTTTTAAACAATGAATGGATTAAAGCGTTACCTTTAGGACGATCTTTCGATTATACAGTTGACTTTGTAGCCATCACACATCAAGAACATCAAAATGATCCAACCGTGCTTGAATTTATTAACTATTTAAAAGACTATAAGACGTTGTAAACAACATATGACAAAGATGTGTCGATTTTGTTATAAAAATTTTGCTCAATTCAAATAAATTTTAGTATATAATACTGTGTAACACCGATTGAAAGGAGCAACTTATGAATTTACATAACATTAACTTAGTTTCAGGTATTTTATGCTTATTATCATTTCTATTAGTAGTTTCAATTATGTTTACTAGCATGTTCTGGTTTCTTCCAGGATTGTTCGTCATGTTATTAGCTATTATTGCGAGTGTTTTAGGCATCTTAAAAGGCAACAAAGCCATTAATATTACAATGTTGATTTTAAATATTGTATTTTTAGTTATTTTCTCAAGCCCGTTATTACTAGCATAAGCGTGTGAGAAAATCATATATTTTGAATTGATATAAGATAGCGGCTACAGAAATTAATCGATAACATTAATTTCTGTGGTCGCTTCTTTTTATTACGTCTTAATAAGGGTAAGTAGAAGGTATAACTAAAGATAACTAAGGGGGATTTATCATGGACGTAAGATTTCCAATAGGAGAATTTGAAGCACCTAGTAACCCGACATTAGTCGATGTGAAGGAATGGATGAGTGACATAGAAGTGTATATTGACCATCTTAGTGCAACGGTCAATTCGCTAACTGATACGCAATTAGCACGTCGTTATCGAGAAGGCAGTTGGACAGTCAGACAATTAGTACATCATATCGCAGACTCTCAAATTAATTTATATGAAAGATTAAAAATGGCGCTTACTGAGACACAGATAACAGCATATATGTTTGATCAAGAACGTTGGGCCGAACTACCAGATTCAAATTTACCTATCCAAGTATCAATGAATATTTTAGATGGGCTCAATCAACGCATTGTTAAAATGGGGAATCATGTTACAGAAGATGATTTAAAACGTTCAATTAAGCTTTCAGATGGTAGCCAAGTACCAGTTTCAGAATTATTGGCAAAATTATCATGGCATGAGCGTCATCATCTAGAACATATCAAGATTGCTTTATCAGACCAAGGTGTGTCACAAGCATAACGTGTTCAAAAATAATTATATGAAGAAGTCTCTACAACCTAAGAATGAACTTTATCAAAAGTAAGTGTTAATAAGCATACTACAAGGATAAAACTGTTATAATCTGAACTTACTAAGAGATAGATAGGGGAGGAAGTTTCATGAAGGAACAAGTTTTAGTAACTGGAGGTACAGGCTTCTTAGGTTTGCGTATAGTCGCGGCGTTGTTAAAACAAGATTATGGCGTACGTGCAACAATTCGTTCATTGTCTAAGAAAGAAACGGTACTTGAAGCATTGAAAGCACAACAAATTGACACGCAAAACCTAGCGTTTGTTGAAGCGGATTTATCTAAAGATGATAACTGGGAAGAAGCTATGGAAGATTGTACATATGTCATGAGTGTCGCTTCGCCTGTAATAATGGGGAGTGTAAGTGTGACCGATGAACACGCCATTAATAAACAAGCAGTTGAAGGGATTCAACGTATTTTAAGAGCTGCTGAGAAGACAGATGTCAAACGTGTCATTATGACAGCAAACTTTGGGGCAGTTGGATTTAGTAATAAAGATAAGTCGAGTGTGACAACAGAAGCATATTGGACTGACCCTAATGAAAAAGGACTTTCTGTGTATGAAAAATCTAAATTGATTGCAGAACGCGCAGCATGGGACTTTGTTAAAGCGACTGAAAATCATATTGAATTTGCGACAATCAATCCCGTTGCAATACTTGGTCCTTCGTTGAATCAACATATGTCATTGAGCTTCCAATTTGTAGAGAATATCGCCAGTGGCAAAATGAAACGTATCCCTAATATCCCAATGAATATTGTCGATGTCAGAGATGTGGCATTAATGCATGTTTTAGCAATGAAGACACCTGAAGCCAATGGCAAACGTTTTATTGCTACTGCAGATGGACAAATTACTATGCCCGAAATTGCACAATTAATTAAACAAGAACGCCCTAAACTAGCAGACAAAATTTCAACTAAGACAATTCCGGATTTTGCGATTAAGTTAGGCGCTAGATTTAACAGTGAAGCACAAGAAGGTAAGTTATTACTTGAAATGAATAGAAATGTCAGTAACCAACAAGCGCGAACAATCCTAGGATGGACACCAAACTACACACAAGAAGAAGCCATCTTAGCATCTGTTGACTGTATGATAGAACACCACATCTTAAAATAAATATAAGTGAATACGCCATTTAAGGTAGCACCTTTATCTATAATATTGTAATTAGAAGATAAAGGTGTTTTTTTACTTACAAAATTTAGAAAGCGCTTACTTTTCTCTTGTTTCATGAAAAATACATATGCTAGTATAAATCTATGATAACGTTTTCATAACAAAAAGTAAGGTGAAACGATGAATAATACAGAGATTAAACAATTTATTGAAGCAGGACATTTAACGGTTGGTATTGAATTCGGATCAACACGAATTAAAGCGATAGCGATTGATGATCAATGCCAAACACTCGCAACAGGTTCATTTGAATGGGAGAACAGTTACCGTAACGGTTATTGGACATATTCGATGAATGACGCATGGGTAGGTATTCAACGTGCATATGGTGTAATGACGCAAGAACTTAAAGACAAATATGATGTGACAGTGCGTCAACTCGCTTCATTAGGTATTAGTGGTATGATGCATGGCTACTTACCATTTGATGACAATGATGATTTACTCGTGCCATTTAGAACTTGGCGTAATAACAATGCTAATAAAGCAGCTGAACAATTGCGTGAAGATTTCCAAGTCAATATTCCAGAACGTTGGAGTATTGCGCAACTTTATCAATCAGCATTAGATCAAGAAGCACATGTTGAGAAAGTACGTTATATGACGACGCTTGCGGGATACATACACTGGTATTTAACTGATGAGAAAGTATTGGGTATCGGAGATGCATCAGGCATGTTCCCAATTGATAGTGAAACACAAGACTATCGTGAAGATATTATTCAGCGTTTTAATAAGAAATTTTCTGAAAAGGGTTACACACAAGACATAAGAGATCTCTTACCTAAAGTGGTTGTAGCAGGAGCGTATGCCGGACGTCTTACGGAAACGGGTGCGAAATTAGTAGACCCGAACGGTGAGTTACAAGCTGGATGTCCATTATGTGCACCTGAAGCAGATGCGGCCACAGGAATGGTAGCGACGAATAGTGTAGCACCAAGAACAGGGAATATTTCGGCAGGTACAAGTATCTTCTCAATGATTGTTCTTGAAAAGCCAATTAAAGATGTTTATCCAGAGGTAGATATTGTTACAACACCAGATGGTTATGAAGTAGCAATGATTCATGCGAATAACTGTACATCAGATATTAACGCGTGGGTTGATCTATTTGGCGAAGTCTTTGAAGCGATGGGCGTTCAATATGATAAAGGTGAACTATTTACCAAATTGTTTGAACGTGCTTTAAAAGGCGATGATGATTTAGGTAAGTTATTGTCATTTGGTTATATTTCAGGTGAATTTATTACAGATGTACAACATGGCTATCCAATGCTTGTACGATCAGTAGATAGCAATTTTAATTTAGCTAACTTAATGAAGACGCATATTTATAGCGCATTTAGTACGTTGAAAATTGGTATTGATTTACTAAAAGAAAAAGAAAATATTCATATTGATTCAATGTTTGGTCATGGTGGCATCTTTAAGACTGAAAAAGTTGCGCAATCCTTCTTAGCGGCCGCTTTAGACAGCCCAGTGCGTGTCATGCAAACTGCGAGTGAAGGTGGCGCTTGGGGTATCGCTGTCTTAGCAAGATACATGATTGAAACAGAGACATCTAATTTAGCAACTTATTTAAATGATTTCGCATTTAAAGGAACAGAATCTATGACTATTACGCCAACTGAAGAAGAAGTTGCACAATTTGAACAGTATACAGAACGTTTTAAACAAGGCATTCCACTTGAACGTCTTGCGCATGAACAATTTCATTCAGAATATAAATAACAACTAATAAACAAAGGTAGAAAGTGGGATTAAAGTGACGAACGAGATAGAAAAACGAGAACGTCAATTTTTAGGATTGCCTATGGTATTAATATGGGGTTACATTGCCGTAGCAATCTTCATGACCGGAGATGGTATGGAACAGGCGTTTTTATCTAAATATATTATGAGCCTGGGCTTTGATAATTCAGAAGCTGGTAATGTCTTAACCGTTTATGGCTTAGTGGTAGCAATTGCTTCGTGGTTATCAGGTGTGATGGCTGAGATTTTTAGCCCAAGACGTGTGATGACATTCGCATTTATCATTTGGATGGTCTTCCATGTTGGATTCTTAGTCCTTGGTTTAGAACAACAGAACTATGCCATGATGATGATCATGTATGGTATTCGTGGTTTAGCATATCCAATGTTTATTTATAGCTTTGTCGTATGGATTACATATTCTTCACCAAGTTACAAGCTTGCGTCAGCCATGGGTTGGTTCTGGGCAATGTATTCAATTGGTATAGGTGTATTAGGTTCATATTTACCAAGCTTTTCAATTCCAGTGATTGGTGAGATGGGCACTTTATGGTCAGCATTAGTCTTCATCTTAATTGGTGGATTAATCGCGATGTTCTTAGTTAAAGATAAAAAAGGTAAAGACGTAGAAGCGCAACATATGACTAAGAAAGAAATGTTAAGAGAATTTGGTCGAGGGATTACTATTCTTAAAAATAAGAATGTAGCAGTTGCCTTTGTCGTACGTATTATTAACCAATTGTCATTATTCGGCTTGGTTGTATTCTTACCTCATGTTTACACTGCAGATTTTGGTTTCACTACGTCAGAATGGTTACGTGTATGGGGCTTAATGTACATTATTACCATATTCACAAACTTATTCTGGGGTATTATGGGTGATAAAATTGGTTGGGTACGCCAAGTCCGTTGGTTCGGTTGTATTGGTATGGCCGTATCCACATTAGCGTTTTATTACTTCCCATCATGGAGTGGGCCTAATATCATTGTGACAACGTTAATTGCGATTATGTTTGGTTTCGCAGTTGCTGCGTTCGTCCCAATGTCAGCTATATTCCCAACGTTAGTCCCAGAACATAAAGGTGCAGCAGTATCTGTACATAACCTAGCCGCAGGATTAAGTAATTTCCTGGGTTATGGACTTGCAAGTGTGATGCTCATCTTCGCTTCAGCAGAAGTGACTATTTGGGCTTATGCAGTGATTTATGTATTAGGCTTTGTTCTTACATTCTTTATGAAAGTACAACAGCCTGGAAGACAAGTCAAAACAACAATTAGTTCACAATCAAATTAAAAAGGATGATAAAAATGACAAACATTATTGATCAATTTAAAGTAAACGGTAAAGTAGCAATCGTAACAGGTGGTGCCATGGGTCTAGGTAAAGCGATGGCAGAAGCATTGGCACAAGCAGGCGCAGATATTGTAATTGCAGACATTAAATTAGAATTAGCACAAGAAACAGCGAAAGCAATTGCTGATAATGAAGGCGTTAAAACGACAGCATTAAAAGTAGACGTAACTAATCCAGAAGACGTTAATAAAATGGTGGATGACGTCGTAAATGAGTATGGCAAAGTAGATATCTTAGTCAACAATGCGGGTATGACAATTAATGAAAAAGCAGAAGATGTGTCTTACGAAAATTGGTTAAAAGTAATTAACTTAAACTTAAATGGTGTCTTCTTAGTAGCCCAAGCAGTAGGACGTCAAATGATCAAACAAGGCTATGGTTCAATCATTAATACCTCATCTATGTCAGGCTTAATTGCCAATAAACCTCAAGAACAAGCATCTTATAATGCATCTAAAGCAGGCGTTATCATGTTAACGAAAAGTTTAGCAATGGAATGGTCTAAATATGGCATCAAAGTAAACACAATTGCGCCAGGATACATGAAAACGGCATTAACTGAACCAATGTTTAATACTGGTGGCGAAATGATTGACTATTGGATGGGAGCAACACCAATGGGTCGTCCAGGTGAACCAGAAGAGCTAGGAGGAATTGTTGTATACCTTGCATCAGATGCGTCATCATTCGCACAAGGTAGCGTATTTACAATTGACGGTGGTTACACAGCATTATAATCATATTTAATGATTGACAAAGATAAATAGTTACAATATACATCTCAACAGTAGGTGAAAATCTATCTGTATGAGGTGTATTTTTTTATAAGCAGATCAGGAATTTCTAGAATGACGTTATGCTTGCCGGTTAGGTCGGGTAAACAGTACATATAGACTTATTGAACGGAGGAATAATGATGAAACGCTCGACAGATCTCGATAAGACATTGAAATCTTTAGATGGACAAAAATACGGCGCGTATAAAAGAATTAAAGGAACATATGTCTTTAATCAATTTCGTTTAGCTATTGATCATGTACAGGTAGACCCTTTTGCGCCACCTTCAAAAATGCGACTTATGATCCAACGAGATGTTGCTCAAATTCCGGATCATTTACTAGATACGAAAGACAAACGGCTTGCAGTATCGGACTTCTTAACCCGAGCGTTTGCCTATCAAGTCGCAACGTTTAATCGCACTGTAAAAGGTTCTGGGAAAAATGGAAAAATCTTTATCGATCATTGTGGCCAAGAAATGCTAGAACGCACGTCGGTTGTAATCAATGACAAAACCATTGAAGTGCGCATTGAAGTTGGTATGCCAGCTGCAGGACGTAAGATTCTTGGAAAAGCTGCAGCGCATACACTGATAAACGGTTTACCAAAGATTGTAAATCAAGCCATGATGTATCAAAATATTGATCAGCAAGCACTTCAACATCAAGTGACAGTAAAACTCGACCAAACGTATATTAGAGAACAACTTGAACAACAACATCTAGTTGCTTTCGTTGCGAATAATGCTATTTTACCAAGAAAAAGTGGTGTGTCTGATGAACCAATGAAAGGTGCGATTCGATTTACGAGTCCAACAACGCTTGAAACGACGTTTAACTTACCAAGTGGTCGGGCAGTCACAGGGATGGCTATTCCTGAAGGCATCACATTGATTGTTGGTGGCGGTTATCATGGTAAATCGACCTTATTAGAAGCACTTGAACGTAGTGTTTATGATCATATTCCTAATGATGGACGTGAATTTGTAATTACACGTCATGATGCTATGAAGATACGTGCTGAGGATGGACGTGGTATTCACAACGTTAACATTAGTCCGTTTATAGATAATTTGCCTGGTAAGAAGGACACGACGCATTTTTCAACTGAGAATGCGAGTGGCAGTACCTCTCAAGCGGCAAATGTGATGGAAGCATTGGAAACGCAAACGTCAACGTTACTTATAGATGAAGACACATCAGCAACGAACTTTATGATACGTGATGGGCGCATGCAGAAATTGATTGCGCCTGATAAAGAGCCCATTACACCATTTTCAAATAAAGTGAGACCACTCTTTGAAACACATCACGTTTCAACCATTTTGATTGTCGGTGGCTCTGGTGATTACTTTGACGTAGCTGATCAAGTATTAATGATGGATGAGTATCATTTGAAGGATGTGACGGATGAAGCGAAAGCCATTGCACAATCAGACGGCTATCAACGCGACACACAAGTAGAAACGTCATTTGGTGAGATTCCATCTCGGGTGCCGTTAGCCACTTCTTTCTCTAAAAAGGGAAAAGATGATCGATTGAAAGCGAAAGGACTACACACAGTCATGTACGGCAAGGAAGCAATTGATTTAACTGGTTTAGAACAACTGCTCGACGATAGTCAAACCAATGCATTGCCGGTTATGATTAATTACTTTAGACATCAACTGATAGATCATCATTTAAGTCTTATTGAGGCGACGAACCAAATGTATGAGGTGATTGAAAAGCATGGCATCGAAGCGGTATCTAACTTCGATGGTCATCCGGGTAATCTAGCGCTACCACGTAAACAAGAATTTATTGGAACGTTAAACCGTTACCGCGGATTAAAAGTGAAATAACATAACAAAAGCACATTGCACTTGATAGTTAATCAAGCTTTGCAATGTGCTTTTAATTCGTTAAGAAAAAGTCTACAGTAATATCATCATCATAATATCTTTCGTCATATTCTTCAATTGACGTATTAGGCAGTATGCTTAAGCTTTTGACATAATCAATACCATAGTCTTCGACATAGCCGTGTTGGCCATGTTTAACATAAGGCGTTACTTTCGATTTAAATTTAACAACTTGATGTAAAAATGGATCTTGGTCGTGATAATATCGCTTCGCTGCATAAACCCAAACATGATCGAAATATTGACCGCCGATGTTCACATCAGTTAATAAAATTTTCGAGAAAATAGGCTTGTTTGGAATTTTTACTTTAGGTGTTATAGTAATATGTTCAATTCGACCTATGACGGTTACAGTTTTATTTTTCAAAGATTTCAAGCTATCGCGAGGCATACCATCACCTTCTTTTGCAAAAATTGTAAAATTGATAACTATTACTTGAAAAAAATAATATTTGATATAATTTTACAACAAAATGCATAAAAAGTGGTGGGATATACATTTTGAAAATACTTTATTTCGGAAGTGTATATTTATGAAATTTACTGTATATGATGGTGGATGCCTTCAGCTGCACGAATACCACTAAAGATACAACCACCTAGGAAAGTACCTTCTAATGCACGATATCCATGAACACCGCCACCACCAAAACCAGATGCTTCTCCAGCGGCGTATAGTCCTTGAATCGGTTGCATCTTTGAATTAAGTGCTTGGCCTTCTAAATTTGTTTGAATGCCACCAAGTGTTTTACGACTAATGATATTTAATTTGACGGCAATCAAACGTCCATTCTGCCCACTTAACATTTTATGAGGTTTGGCCGTACGTATTAATTTATCGCCTAAGAACTGGCGTGCATTATTGATGAAGGCGACTTGTGGATCTTTCGTAAACGGATTATCAATTTGTAAGTCGCGTGCTTTGATTTCTTGCTTAATCGCTTCATAATCAAGTAACGTACTACCAACTAAGTCGTTCATTTTTCGAACAAGCGTACCCAAATCATCAGCAATAACAAAGTCCGGGCCATTATTCATAAAGGCTTCTACTGGAGAGGTTGCTTTACGACCTAAGCGTTCTTGAAGTAGCAACTTGATATCTTTGTCCGTTAAATCAGGGTTCTGTTCAGAGCCTGAAAGGACGAATTCTTTCTTAATAATGTCTTCTGTTAAGATGAACCACGAATAGTCATAACCTGTGTTCATGATAGTTTCTAATGTATGTAAGGTGTCGAAACCAGGATAATCAGGCGCAGGCATACGTTTGCCAGTAGCGTCAAACCACATAGAAGATGGACCTGGAATAATACGAATGCCGTGGTTCGACCAAATTGGGCTATGATTCTGAATACCTTCAGTGTAGTGCCACATACGATCTTTATTCACGATGTTTGCACCTGCATCTTCAGTAATTTGAATTAACCGTCCATCCGTTGAATCAGGTACCCCTTGAATCATAGTTTTTGGTGGATTACCTAAACGTTTAGGCCAGTATTTACGAATAAGTGGCATGTTGGCACCAATACCACCTGAAGTAATTAACAGCGCATCCACTTCGAAATGGAATGTATCTATCACGGTACGGGATGATTTCTCACCGCGTGCCACATCACTTGGTTCTAAAATATTTCCAGCAATGTGTGTCACTTGATTATGTTTGATACCAATATCTGTTACTTGATGACGTGCGAGAAATTCAAATTGACCTTCTTGTTCTTTTTCAAGGACGTAACGACTAAACGGCTCAACTAATCCAGGACCTGTCCCCCATGTGATATGGAAACGTGGCACAGAATTACCATGACCTGAAGCAGACGTACCGCCACGTTCAGCCCAACCTAAGATAGGTGTTAGGCGTACGCCCATCGATTTTAAATAATTTTCCTTTTCAAAAGTCGCAAAGCGCACGTAAGCTTCAGCCCATTGTTTCGCCCAATAATCTTCATCCTCCGGGCGGTCAAATTGAGCAGAGCCAAACCAATCATTCAGGGCAAGTTCATACGAATCTTTAACCCCTAGACGTTGTTGAATCTTAGAATTTACAAGAAACAACCCGCCAAATGACCAGTAAGCTTGTCCACCTATCGCTTGACGTGGTTCCTGGTCTAACATTGTGACATGATAGCCTTTCTTTAATAATTCTGTCGCAGCAACTAACCCACTTAACCCTGAACCAATGACAAATACCTTTTTATTCATAACAAACTCCTTACGATTCTTTTTAGTTACAAATGCATTTACCATATTTTATCAAGTAATGAAGATAAGCGAAAAGGATTATCAAAATTATTTTGATTTAATATATGCGTTTAAAAGATAATTTAGAGCGAATACCACTTTAAATTTAAGCGTTTATTTCAGTTTTTACTTTAAAAAAGTATTAAAAAAATCCAACCCTGATTATTTGATTTCGCTTAAAGAAAAATGGTTGGTTTCAATTCAAACTATAGCAATTAGAGCTTATAAATATTTATATTGACTAGTAGCCAATATAAATATTTATGGGCTAATATTAATAAAAAAGGTTACAAATACGAAGAACCACTAGATAGTAAACTCATTATTGCTAAACCTATAAAAATGAATAGCCTCATTGATTTTTTATTTAAAAAAGAGATGATAGCGCCTAATGAGTTATTGGATAGGCTTAAGGTGAAACCTTTATTTTTAAATGAAATTGCTGGTTTTGATCCTAGAATATTTGATAAGTATATGGATAATGAGAAAGAAAAGCAAAATGGACAGATTTTAAAAATATTTGAAAATAACAATTCTTAAAATGAGTTATTAAAAATTTAAGGGTATATACTTATATCAAATCTTCTTAAAGGGGTGGATGTAAATGGCAACATTAGAAGTGCTTAATCCAGCGACAAACGAAGTGATTCAAACATTAGACTACACTGACGAAGCAACAGCGAAACAACAAATTGAGAAAGCACATGAAGCGTTTAAATCTTGGAGAGAGGTAGACGCACATGAACGTGCAGACAAATTATATAAATGGTTCGCTTTGATTAACGAACATAAAGAAGAATTGGCAGAACTCATTACTAAAGAGGGCGGTAAACCTTTAAAAGAAGCACAAGGTGAAGTAGACTACGCGAATTCATACGTTTCTTGGTATGCCGAAGAAGCCAAACGTATTTACGGACGTACCATTCCTGCGAATACACCGAATAAAAACATTATCATTAAGAAATTCCCAGTAGGTGTAGTTGGTGCGATAACACCGTGGAATTTCCCAGCGGCAATGATTACACGTAAGATTGCACCAGCATTGGCTGCGGGTTGTACTATTGTTTGTAAACCAGCCACGCAAACACCACTGACAACGATACGCTTAATTGAATTAGCGCATGAAGCAGGTATCCCAGAAGATGCCGTTCAATACGTTATTATGTCAGGTAAAGATGCAGGTGAATTGTTCACGAAACATCCAGTGATGCAGAAAGTGACGTTTACTGGCTCAACTAATGTAGGTAAGAAACTTATTGCGCAAGCGGCTGAATCCGTTGAAAATGTCACAATGGAACTGGGTGGCCTGGCACCACTCATTGTTCATGAAGACGCCGATATTGACTATGCGGTAGACCAAACAATTGCTTCAAAATTCCGAAATGCAGGTCAAACATGTATCTGTGCAAACCGTGTATACGTACATGAAGCGGTTGAAGATGCGTTTGTTAAGCAATTAACGCAAAAAGTTCATGAACTGAAAGTCGGAAATGGTATGGATAAAGACGTTACGATTGGGCCATTGATTAACGAAGATGGCGTGAAGAAAGTGGTTAATCAATTGAAAGATGCAGAATCTAAGGGCGCTAAATTATCACGCTCATTAGACGAAGCACAAGAAATGGGCGGCAATTTCTTAAAACCTGTCGTCGTTTCAAATGCGAACCAAGAGATGTTAGCCATGCAAGAGGAAACATTTGGTCCTATCGTACCGATTGCAACATACTCAGATCTAGAAGATGCCATTCAAATGGCGAATGATACACAATTTGGCTTAGCTGCTTATTTCTTTACAAATGATTATCGCACAGGCTTCCACTTATATCATTCACTTGATTATGGCGTGATCGGTTGGAATGACGGTGGACCATCAGCAGCCCATGCACCGTTCGGAGGTATGAAAGAAAGTGGTTATGGCCGAGAAGGTGGCACAGAAGGTATTGAACCTTACTTAGAAACAAAATATTTATCAATCGGTAATTTGTAGTAAAGATTGCTCGCTTCTCATTTATGGGAAGCGATTTTTTTATCGAAAAAATTATTGTGAATTCATCATTTTAGTTTAAAATTACTTTACAAATATTTATGAAATCGTTTACATACACCATTTTCAGTGAAAGAATAGTATAAGATACATAAACTTAGGAGGATGTTATTTATGAGTGAGACGATTCCGGAGAAAATGAATGTTGCATTAATGCATGAACCTTATGATATTGAAATTGTTGAAAGAGACATGCCTGAAGTAGGTCCTAAAGATGTCCTAATTAAGATGATGGCGGTAGGCGTATGTGGTTCTGACGTCCATTATTATGCACACGGTCGTGTAGGCGAATTCGTTGTTGAGAAACCAATCGTATTAGGGCACGAATGTGCAGGTATGGTCGCACAAGTTGGGGAAGATGTCACAGACTTTAAAGTTGGTGATCGAGTTGCTATCGAACCAGGTGAACCTTGTCGTGAATGTGAATATTGTAAATCTGGACGCTATAACTTATGCCCACATATGGAATTTATGGCAACACCACCGTACGATGGTGCATTCTGTGAATACGTAAGCCATCCGGCAGACTTCCTTTATCATCTACCAGACTCAGTGACTTATGAACAAGCGACATTGGTTGAACCATTTTCAGTTGGGTTACAAGCATGTAAACGTGCGGATATTAAACCAGGTTCAACAGTTGTCATCATGGGTATGGGTCCCGTTGGTTTAATGGCAGTTGTCGCTGCTAAAGCTTATGGCGCAACAAATATTATTGTTTCAGATTTAGAAGATAATCGTTTAGAAGCGGCTAAACGTTTAGGTGCAACAACGACAATTAATATTAAAAATGAAGATGTTGTTGAACGTATTAAAGCCTTAACAGACGGGCAAGGCGTGAACTATGCCATTGAAACTGCAGGTAATCCGATTGCCTTAAGAAGTGCGTTAAATTCATTAAAAGATGGTGGCACTTTAGCAATTGTTGGCTTACCTCAAGAAGATATGAACGAAATTAACGTGCCATTTATCGCGAACCATGAAATCAATATTGTAGGTGTGTTTAGATATGCGAATACGTACCCACAAGGTATCCGAATCTTAAGTACAACAGACGCTGACATCGATTCACTATTCACACATCAATTTGAACTTGCCGATACAAAAGAAGCGATGGAATTAACACGTACAAGTAAAGGCGATGCCTTGAAAGTGATGGTTTATCCAAATGGCTTTTTAGATAAATAATGAATCACCACCATTAAGCTAAATTGAATATACATTAACATACAGCCTCCCACCTCGCATGGTGTGGAGGCTATTTGTGTTAGATGAAAATAAACGATTGGTCGGCGCAGAAATTTATGGTATTGACACAGCTGATTTAGTAAACTTACTCGTATTTATCAATAATCAACGTATGACAGCACAAGATTTAAATCAATTGATCTTTGCCTTCCCTGATGCCTCTAGTGGTGTCGTTGATATGTTGAAAGCGACTATGTTGTAAATTAATATAAATCAATAAACAAGCCTACATATTGGAACTAATGCGTTATTGTTCCGAATCATGTAGGCTTGTTTTTATATTTTAACTATACGCGCAGTCTAAAATATTACTTTTGAGATTCTAAGAATTTTTCAGCTACGGCTTTACCAGATTGTGGATTTTGACCAGTAATGATGCGACCATCAGCGACTGCAAATTCAGTCCAATTATCGCCTTGCTCATAGTTAGCACCACGACGTTTCAGTTCATCTTCAGTAAGATAAGGCACGACGTCTGCCAAACCAACCGCTTGTTCTTCACTATTTGAGAAACCAGTAACTGTTTTGCCATCGATGATATAGTTACCTTCAGCATCTTTAACATTTAATAGGCCGATTGCGCCATGACAAACAGATGAAACGACATCGTTATTGTCATAGATTTCTTGTGTTAATTTCTGTAAAACTTCATTGTCTTTGAAATCCCAAATCGTACCGTGACCGCCAGCGAAGTAGATAATATCGTAATTCTCAGCTTTGACAGCATCAGGTGTAACGGTATGGCCAAGACGTGTCATAAAGTCTTTGTTTTGATAGTATTTCCAATCCAAATCAGTCATCATATCCTCTTGTAGACTTTGTGGATCAATGGCAGTATAACCACCTTCTGGGCTAATGTAATGCACTTTATAACCATTTTTATATAAGACATCCGCGAAATGAACAACCTCGCTAAACCATAGACCAGTTGGACGGTTCATATCTGGATATTTCGTTACACTTGTCACAACCACTAATGCTCTTTTTGTATTCATTGATACGCCTCCTCATTTTATACTACCTTCAGTCTACCCTTTTCAGAAAAGTAGGAAACCGAAGTAGTCGTGTATTAAAGATATCATGTTTCAAGTAAAAAGACGTAAGATGTATTCGTTGTGCGTCAAATGCAACTTCAATATACTTAATATAATGATGATTATTAGCGAAAGGAGGAATTAGAATGGCACAAGATAATAACAAATTGAAATGGTCAAGCTTAATAATGGGGACATTACTGTTAATTGTGGCAGTTATCATCTTTAGTTATCCTGTTAAAAACTTCTACACGCTGACTTGGCTTATTGGTTTATTTATTCTTATTAACGGTGTGATTCAGTTGTTATTCCGTCGTGCTGCAAGAGCGCTCGCTGGTAGTGGTACTGGACTTATTATGGTTATAGGGATTATAGATATTATATTTGGACTGCTCGTCATGTTTAATGTTGGAGCAAGTTCAACATTCTTTATTTTCATGTTTGCCGCATGGTTTATAGTAAGTTCAATTATTGGTCTACTTACGATTTCTAAGCAAAGCCGTTTAAAAGGACTATCTATCGTAGTTAATATTTTAGGCTTGCTATTAGGAATGATTTTATTATTTAATCCTATGATGGGAATGATACTTGTTTCAACAATGATTGCGATCACATTTGCAATTTTAGGTGTAACTTATGTCATTGACGGCCTTGCATAAATTTTCAGGATAGGGAGAGAGACATAAATAATATGATGATGCTATTTTGCAAATTCGCAGTAGCTGACTGAACTGCAAATGCGCGTAAATCAAGCTTTTTTAGTTCTAGCCATCCTTGCGGGTGGGGCCCCAGCAAAGAGAANNAAATTCTACAAACAAAGCAAGTTGGGAGTCGGGGCCCCAACAAAGAGAATTTCACTAAGAAATTCTACAAGCAAAGCAAGTTGGGAGTAGACAACGAATTTAAAAAGAATTCTGTCCCACTCCCGTTGACTTTCTCCCGATTTTTATATTTAGAAGAGAAAATGTTAAAAAGTGAATTTATGATTTGGAAGTATTACAATAAAATATATTAAACAATGATTATAGGAGGCATTCATGTGACGTACAATTTTGATGAAATCATTGATCGCCGTGAAACCAATGCGATGAATGTTGAAGGTTATAAAGGTTACTTATTTGGAGATGCAGATACTTCAGACTTAGAAGACCATGATGAACTCATCCGTATGTGGGTCGCTGATATGGATTTCGCGACACCCGACGTTGTGTTAGATGCGATTAAAGATAGACTAGATAAAAAGATTCTAGGTTATACCAACATATTTGGTACAGATTATTATGATGCCTTTGTCTCATGGACAGAGCGACGATTTGGTTATACATTCCCACAAGACCACCTTGTATTCTCTCATGGTATAGTTGCTGGGTTAATTGAACTTGTAAGTTATATTTGTGACGAAGATGACAAAGCACTTATTTTAACACCAAGTTATGGACCATTTAAAATGGCATGCGATAAAAATCACATTGAAACGGTTTATTCTCCAATGATTAATCATAACGGTTATTATGAAATTGATTTCGAAGATGTACGCAAAAAAGTGGAATCAGAAAATATAAAACTGTGTATTTTTGCGAACCCACATAATCCGACAGGCCGCGTATGGTCAGAAGATGAATTGAAACAATTTGGTCAAATCATGGCAGATAATGATGTATGGATCATTTCAGATGAAATTCATTGTGACATTAAACGGGCTGGTCAAACCCATATCCCATTTGCTAAAGCAGTGCCAGATTACGATAAGATTGTGACCGCAATGTCGCAAAGTAAGGCATTTAATATAGCAGGCTTAATGTTCTCAAACATCATTATTCCGAATAGAAGATTATTAAAGACATGGAAGTTACATCACTTTAGTTCTGAGAATCCATTAAGTATCGTTGCGACACAGGCCGCTTATGAAAAGGGCGAAGACTGGTTAGCCGCTATGAATGATTATTTAGACGACAACTTCAAATATTTGGCAAACTTCTTAGAACAAGAACTTCCTCATGCAGAATTTAAAATACCAGAAGCCACGTACCTCGCATGGGTAGATTTAAGCTATTACATCAAAGAAAAAGAAATCAACGAACCCATCGCGAAATACTTTATCAAACACGCAGGCGTGATCATTGAAGGACAAGAACAATTCGTGCATAACGCGGAAGGTCACATTAGAATCAATATTGCCATTCCACGTGAAGTTATGAAAAAAGGATTACAAAAAATAAAAGATGCATTGATTTAAAAGGAGATTATGCATGTCAATTATACCTCTATCGAACAACGGTCAGACACCATTTCAAAAGTTGTTAGGCCATCAAGACAAAATAATGCAGTCATGGTCACAGTTAAGTGATGTGTTAGAAAGTGACGGCACACTTAGCAAGGCATTGAAAGAAGAAATACGAAGAATGTTAGCCCAGAAGAATGGGTGCCAATACTGTAAGGCAAAAGGTCAACCTACCGGCAGTCTACAAGATGAAAAATCATCCATTTGCATAGGATTTACCGAGGTGTTTATCAAAATGGGCGACCACATTCCAGACAACATTATTAAAGTACTTCAAGACAATCTAACAACAGAAGAAATCGTTGAACTCATTGCATTTATTACATTCACCAACGCACAACAGAACTTTGGTGCAATAATGAAATTACAACCATAACTCAAACCTCTAGTCTATTTGGCTAGAGGCATTTTTATTTCAAATGTTCAAATTACCAAAAAGTATATTATTACTCTCTATTTATAATTTTATATGATATGATACAAGAAACAGAATATTCAGTCATAATCAATTTTTATAACTTTATAAATAAGGGGGTTAGGCTCATGCCTAAAAAGTTATTTAGTATTGATTTAAACAAGACAATGGACCAACAAGATCATCCAGGTCACAATCGCTGGCATCCAGATATTCCAGCGGCTTTTTCAGTGGATCCTGGAGAATCGTTCAGAATAGAATGTTTAGACTGGACAGACGGTCAAATTAGTAATAATGATGATCCGAGTGATATTAAACACGTCAATTTAAATCGAGTTCATGTATTAAGTGGACCAGTACATGTTAACGGTGTGGAACCTGGAGATTTACTTGTTGTGGATATTCTAGATATTGGTGTATTTGATGAACATCAATGGGGATTCAACGGTATCTTTGATAAAACGAATGGTGGAAGTTTCCTTGTAGATCATTATCCTAATGCGCAAAAATCAATTTGGGATTTCAATGGTATTTATGCGACGAGTCGACATGTACCTGGAGTAGAGTTTGTAGGTTTAATTCATCCTGGCTTAATTGGTGTGGCACCATCTCAAGAAATGCTAGATGAATGGAATCGCCGTGAAAAAGAACTTGTTGATACTGACCCAAATCGAGAACCCGTATTAGCTAATTTACCTGACACAGACGCTGTAGTTGCTGGTACGTTAACTGGGAAAGATTTCGACAGAGTGGCTAAAGAAGGTGCACGTACGGTTCCACCACGTGAAAATGGTGGTAACTGTGATATCAAAAACTTATCTAAAGGTTCACGTATTTACTTCCCAGTCTTTGTTGATGGCGCAAAATTATCAGTAGGAGATTTACATTTCTCTCAAGGTGATGGCGAAATCACATTCTGCGGTGGTATTGAAATGCCTGGTTGGATTGAACTTAGAGTTAATGTTATTAAAAATGGCATGGAAAAATATCATATTAAGAAGAATCCAGCATTTAAACCAGGTCCAGTAATGCCTAATTATACGGATTACATCGTCTTTGAAGGTATTTCTGTTAACGAATTTAGTGGTAAACAAACGTATTTAGATGCTAATACGGCATATAGAAATGCTGTATTAAACGCAATTGAATTCTTAAAAACACGTGGCTTTACTGGCGAACAAGCATACATGTTACTAGGTACAGCTCCTGTACAAGGCACTGTAGTTGGCATTGTAGGTGTTCCCAATGCATGTTGTACAATCGCAATTCCTCGAGAAATTTTTAAAGAGGATATTATTCCAAACTTGGAGCCGGATAAGTAATGCCTAATTATACTTATAATTGCGCAAAATGCGGAGAATTTACACTTCGACAATCAATGAACGTTCAACATGATACAGCTACTTGTCCTTCGTGTGAGAATGAAGGAACACGTGTTTTTAATAGTTTTCAAACGTATAAAATGGATGGAAAGTTAAAAAAACGTATTGAAAGAGGTCAAGAACCCAGATTAGTAAGTAAAGATAAACTTCCACCAATGACTCCAAAACCAAGTAAAGCAGCTCGTCCTTGGATGGCTGGTCATTAATTAAATCTGGCATATTTACCCTCAGCACATTTAAAATGCTGGGGGTATTTTCATGCCTTGTTCTAAATACGTCCCTTATTTAAAAAAGTAAAAATTCTGTCACTTACGTTTATTTGAAATTATAAAAATATAACTCTAATATATAATTGAAAGGGTGTAAAGCGCTTACACCAAATTAGGGTGATTATGTTCTAAGCAAACATTATTAAGGGATGGAAAGACAACTTCAAAGGTGAAAGGGGTAGCAAATGATGTCTAAATCATATGATTTAATCGTTATTGGAGCAGGGCCTGGAGGTTATGCAGCAGCAATTCGAGCAGCGCAATTAGGAAAGCATGTAGCGATTGTTGAGAAACAACACGTGGGTGGTGTATGTCTGAACGTAGGTTGTATACCGTCAAAGATATTTTTAGAATATGGTGCGAAAGTGAGAGACATACAATCTGCAAACAATTGGGGAATTAAGACGAATCACATAGATATCGATTTAAATGGTCTTGTGCAACGTAAAGACCAAGTGGTTAAGACCGTAACGGATGACGTTCGAGATGCATTACAGCAACACAATGTTGACATGATTGAAGGCGAAGCAGAAGTACTTGAAGGATTGAAAGTCCAAGTGAATCAGACCATTTACACGGCGGAAGATATTATTTTAGCAACAGGGACAAAGCCGTTTGTACCACCAATCGAAGGTCTAGATCAAGCACACTTTGAAACAGCTGACACATTTTTCAACATGGATGCATTGCCGAAACAACTCGTGATAATTGGTGGCGGTGTGATTGCCTCGGAAATCGCCTCTTCAATGGCTGATTTAGGCGTAGATGTTACGATTTTGGAAAAGGGCGATAACATTTTATCTAGTGAAATTGAGGAGATACATACGCATCTATCCTCATATTTGAAACAACAAGGTGTACAAATTATTACCAATTCAGAAACAACGAAAGTGAATGCTACAACCTTAGAAATAGATGGTAAAGATGGGCCTAAAGAAATACCATATGAAACGTTACTCTTTGCGACAGGACGACAACCTAATGTTCATGTGGCTAAGGCATTAAAGCTAGAACAAGATGGGAAGTGCCTCCAAGTCAATGAACATTATGAAACAAGCTATGCGCATGTTTATGCAATTGGTGATTTGGTGCCAGGTTATCAACTAGCACATACCGCAAGTGCGCATGGTAAGTATGTAGCAGAACATATTGCAGGCAAACATCCAGAGGCGATTAATCAAGAAGATATACCGCGATGTATCTATACAAGATTGGAATCTGCGTCTGTTGGTTTATCAGCATTACAAGCACAAGAAGCGGGCTATGAGGTTGAAGTGACAACTGCGTCTTTTCAGAAGAATCCTAAAGCAATCTTGAAAGGTGAAACACAAGGACTTGTTAAAATAGTGGCGAATAAGCAAGATGGCAAGATCTTAGGTGGATTTATCGTTGGGCCACATGCGACAGATTTAATTAGTGAAATTTTAGGCATTAAAATGGCAGGAGGTACGTTGAACGATATTGCGCACATTATTCAACCACATCCTTCACTATCAGAAGTGATTGGTGAAAGTGCAGAGGCATCTTTTGGAAAAGCAATATACCATTAAGTATGAACGATCATTATCTTTCAAAATCCAAGTCAAATACATTGAAAATCTATTCTTTTTAATACATTAGCGATTTATTTATAAATTACACAAAATGAATTTTAATATTTACGTAACTAGTTTGAACGATCCCCCAGGTGCGCCAAAGCTACTTGGGGTTTTAATGTGTCATTTATGTAACTCGTTAATTAACGTAGCGATTAAAATGTTAAAGTAAATTAAATTGTTTAAGTAATAAACCTCATTCGTTAAAAATACGCAGTATTGTGTAAACTACACACATTAAAGTAACTTAATAAACTGCAATTTAACAATCATTGAACAGTCACTATCGTTTATCGTAAGATAGTTGACTTCTTTTTTAAAATACACTATCTTATATTATAAGATAGTTAGTAAAAGGTGATGACATGTCAGTATCTAATCAAATGATGAAGGGGCTTTTAGATGGTGCAATTCTGGGACTTATAGCTAAGGGAGAGACGTATGGGTATGAAATTTTAGAGAAATTAAAAGCAAACCAATTTCCTGAAATTAGCGATGGTAGTATTTATCCAGTGTTACTTAGATTAAGTAAGAAAGGCTACGTTCACACAACCACGCGTAAATCAGATAACGGTGGCCCTAAACGTAAGTATTATACGATTTCTGAAAGCGGCCAAGAAGAATTGGAACGATTTAAGGAGAAATGGCGTTATCTCAACTCAGGAATGAATAATTTATTCGGGAGTGATGAATATGATGACTAAAGCACAGAAAGACTATATATTAAAGCTAAAGGCAGAATTAATGTTTAGAGGTAAGGATGAGGATGAAGTCCATGCCATTGGTGATGAATTACAAGATCACTTTGAAATGGCAGAAGCGAATGGTGGCGATGTGAGCGATATTCTGAATACGCCTGTGAAAGACTATGCGGATAACTTCTCTAAAGAAATGAGTTTCACTAAAGGGTTACCTAAATATTTAACGTACTTCGTATGCTTTATGATTGCGGTATTTACGATACCAGATTTCTTTGAAACGACCTTCACACTCACAGTGGGCTATATTTTAAATATAATCTTTATCTTCGTATTAGCGATCATTGTGCCGTGGTTCTTAATAAGAAAAGCAATTGTAAAATATGGCGATGCTAAACGTGTCTATGTCTATGCGTTTATAGGCGGTATGGTTCTTTTTACACTAATGATTGTAAGTACGTATATTGCTGAAAAATATCCAATCTATACACTTGTGAGCCTTAATCAAACGCAAAGTATCGTTACTGGACTCATATTATTAGCAATTGTCATGTTGCTATGTTTCATTGTGAAACAAAAGCTATTTGCACTTGTCATCTTTATCGTGTGCTTACCTAATTTAATCGGCCAGATTTTTAAAGCACATCATCATTCTAATGAGCAATTTCTAACGATATCACTTGTACTGTATATCGTATTACTTATTGGAATCAATATCGCATTCTTTGGTCATGCTTATTATACGAACCGAAAAGAGCGAAAACATCATTCTTAAATGATTGATAAAAAGCGTTGAATCACTTCATTAATAGTGACTCAACGCTTTTATTAGTGACGCATCATTGAAATATGAATGCATCATTAATCGACTAACCAACCACCATCGATTGGAATAATTGAACCGTGGATGAAATCAGAATCATCACTTGCTAGGAAGAGTGACAATTGTGCAATTTCCTCTGGTTGACCATAACGACCAGCAGGTACAGAATTTGTTTTTTCCATAACATCTGCAGAACCTTCTTCAAACATCGCATGTGTCATGCCAGTATCAACGGCACCAGGTGCAATGGCATTTGCTTTAATACCTTTAATACCGTAATCAAATGATAATTGTTTCGTATAACCTGCAATACCATGTTTCGCTGAAGTATAAGCTGCACCGCCACCGCCAGCTACAAATGCACCGATAGAAGCAATATTAATAACCGTACCTTTGCCATTGTCAATCATATGTGGCAACACTGCATTCGTTACAAGATACGTACCTTTTAAATTAATATTAATAATTCTATCCCATAATTCCTCTGACGTTTCTAGCGTTGGTTTATAATCATCTAGGATACCAGCTGTATTACTTAAGATATTAATCGTACCAAATGCTTCAACACCTTGTTTAACAGCGTGGTCAACACTTTCTTTATTAGATACATCGATCGTAACTGGCAGTGCTTCGCCACCATGCACTTTAATGTCACTAGCTGTTTGGTTCACAGTCTCTTCATTGATATCAGCGATTATAACTTTAGCACCTTCTGATGCATAAAGAATGGCCTGTGCTTTACCCATACCAGAACCTGCACCTGTAATAAATGCGACTTTACCATCTAATTTACCCATTAATAATCCCTCCAAGATATATTCATGAACACCCTTTATTTAACTATTCCTTTAAAATGTGAAAGTATTCATATCACTTATTTATGTATTCATAACTTTAAGTTATGAGACTTTGAATGATTATTAATTAAGAATATAGGTTCAACTAAATTATTGTAGATTGCTAGGATAATAAATTTTACTTACTAAAATACGAAGTATAGGCTGCGAGACGCTACTAGGAATAGCATTAGCACTGAGACAAAACCTAAGTAAAAAAAAGAGTTAAATCACAACCTACAAGACTTTGAAAAAGGCTTATAAAGTGATTTAACTCTTTTCAATTCTAATCAACTTTGTGGGGGCGAAAAAACGAATTCTTAAACACTAGAATTCTGTTTCGCTCCTAGCAATGCCTAGAGCAAGCGAGCAGCAACAATACGTAGTATTGTGTAACCTGCACGCATTCAATTGTTAGAGTATTTAACGCATTATAGTTCTTCGTACATAGCTACAATTTCATCTGCTAATCGGTCATTGATTTTCGCATATTCTAATAAGAATGCTTTTACACCATGTGCATCAATGTATTCACGCATTTCAACTGTTTCTTTATCGTTCATATCATCATATTTCAATAATAACGCTGCTGCTTTTAATAAGCCTTTGCGACGTAAGTTATTTTCATATAGATAAGATAAAGGTTTGATAATACGATCTTTAGGACCGATTTTACGGATTGTGCCACGACCTACACGTGTTACTTCGTCAGAAAGGTATGGATTTTCGAAACGACCAATAATTTTTTCAACATAAGCCGCTTGTTCATCTTTAGTGAAGCTGAAGTTATCTACGATATACTCGCTTGTTTCACCTAATACTTGACGTAAATCTGCAACGATAGCATCATCTTTAACCGCATCTAAGACAGTATCTCTACCATAGAAACGACCAGCATATGCTAATAAGGCATGACCTGTATTAACAGTTAATAATTTACGTTCGATATAAGGTGTTAAATCATCAACATATTTAATATGTTCTAATTCTTCACCGTACCAAGCGTCTTTTTCGACAACCCATTCAAAGAAAGGCTCAACCATAACGTCTAAAATATTGTCATTCTTTTGAAGAGGGACAATACGGTCAACCGCAGAGTTTGCGAAGTGAATGTTATCGCCTAATGGACCAGTGATATCTAAGATTGCTTCTTTAAGCGTATCAGTCGCCATAATTGCATTTTCACATGCCACGATGTTGACGTGATTTTCTTTTTCTTTTAACACTGGTGCGAATGATTTCGCAATAATAGGAAGAATGTTTACACCAACCGCAGTTGTAATGATATCTGCTTCAAGAATCGCTTGTTTCAACTCGTCTGAAGGTTGACCACTGTTAATTGCACTAACACCAGTCACGCGTGTTGTTGTTTTCTCTTCATTAGCAAGAATAACGTTATATGCGCCTTCTTTATCTAATGCAGTGATAATGTCTTCGTTAACGTCTGCAAATGTGACATCAATATTGTTATCTGAAAGAATATAGCCGATGAATCCACGACCAATATTACCAGCTCCGAAATGTACAGCTTTCATTATGCATCAGCCTCCTCGAAGACTTGTTTAATTTCTTCCGCAGATTTAGCATTGACGATACGGTCAACATTTTCTTCTTCACTGAATGTAATTGCGATTTTAGATAATAAGTCTAAGTGTTCGCCATCTTTACCAGCGATACCAACGACAACTTTCACTGTTTCGCCGTTCCAATCTACACCTTCAGGAATTTGAAGTAATGTTAAACCAGATGCTAATACATCACCTTTAGCTTCATCAGTACCGTGAGGAATTGCTAATCCGTTACCCATGAATGTAGAAACAAGTTGTTCACGTTCTTTCATTGCTTGGATATACGCTTCGTTTACAGAACCGCTATCTACTAACGCACGACCTGCTTTTTCGATGGCTTCATCTTGGCTTCCTACAGATACGTTTAAAAAGATATTGTCATTACTAAATAATTCAGTCATTTTATACACTCCTAAGTTAATTGGTTTTGAATTCGTTTTAAAAAGCTATCTCTCAATATGTGTTTCATAGCGTCAGGGTCTTGCATGAAGTCATCAATTTGCTCGAGATGATGCCCCAATTCAGCAGATAGTTCCCCGACAAGTTGTGCCATTTCATCATTATTTGGGATGAATAGGCTAACCATATATTTAATTTTGAAAAGGTCATTTTGAGTACTTTGCATGTCCATCTCTTGATTCAATATCGTGATAAGAATCAATGGACGTAAAATCAAATCATCCTTCATATGTGGAATAGCAACAGGGTAGGGTTGCAATATCCAACCAGGATTCTGATTCAATTTATCCTGCAACAGCTCAGCGAATGACGTCTGACTATTCGGCGCAATCACGCCATTGTCCTCAAGATAGTCAGCTAAATAGTGATTCCAAATAGTTACATCTTTATATTCAAATTGCATAGAGTTCAACAATGCTAAGCCTTGTTCGATGTTCCTGACCACTTGATCAGGATCTTGAATCGAATGTTTTACTTCGCGTATTTCATGTTGTTTTGCTTTATGCTCAGTCGTCTTTAAGAATGATGCCACATAGGTCACGTCAGCTTCTGGTAGTAGCGGGTTAACCGTAATAAATGGTGCTGAAATATCCAATTTAACAGTTGAAATAATACCATCGTAATCTTCAAGATTTAATCGTTTCAAATCACTGACGGACGCTTGTGTAATCTTCTCTATTTCATTAAACGATTGTTGTAGTCGTGTTGCTAATAATCGACTTGTTCCAATACCACTACTGCAGACAACTAAAACATGTAGCAGTTGGCTCGACTGACTTTTTAAGGAGCCACCAAAATGTAAGACAATAAAGGCAATCTCGCTATCCGGGAAGACTAACTCCGGCCACGTCTGATCAATCGCTTTATGCACGATGTCGAAGAGACGAGGGTACTTGTACTTAATCATCTCAGTGAGTGGATTGTATGTCTCAATATTGGCTTCCAAACGATTAATCGCTGGATTGATGTGCAATGATAAGCCATGAACAAGTGTCGCATAGTCTTCAAATGTTTGGCCTGATAGACGTTCAACACGGTTTACAAATGCTTGTATTTTACGGTCGTCAAATTCATTATTCTCAAACATCTTGGAGGTTGTTCGGCGGTTTGCACCGCGTAAATGAATGGTTATAAATGTAACTTCCGCTTGATTAAAGTCGATATCGTATAGTGTCTCTATACGTTTCGCAATTTCTGTAGCAATTTGATGTTCAAATGTGTCTTTAACAGAATGATGAATATCTTCATTTATGGATACATATTCTCCATTTTGAATGCGCGCAATACTCAATACAATATGGACGGTTAAGGTAAGGTAGCTCGACTCCGTTAAGGTGTACGGCAATTGGCCTAAGTAATCCATTAAGATACGTTCAATCTTAAAGATGCTATCCAAATCGACTAACGCTTGTTGTGACTGATTAATCGATTGATAGACAAAGTGATTCTCGATAACGGAGTAAACACTTGTACTATTTAAGTTATTTACCATCAATTGACTTAAGAACTCACGTTTCTTCGATTCAGGACCATCAAGATATACCCCTTCACCACGTTTGCGATAAAGGTTAAGTTGATAGCTTGCGAGATCTTTCTCTAAGTCATCAAGTAATTTGGTTAATGATTGAACAGATACGCCAATTTCTTGCGCCAAGCTATATTGCTTCACCGCATGCTTGGATTGAATCAGTGCGTATAAGATAATCGCTTTTTGTTCTTCAACAGACAAGTCAATCGTATCGTGTTGGGCCATTTCTTGTTTTAAAAGTTGAATTTGGTCATCGTTACAAGACAACTTAATGCCTTTTTTATTCGCACGTTCAAGTGTCATATTGAATCCTTGAAGGTAGGTTTCAATGCCTTTTAACTCACGATGAATTGTACGAGAGGACACGCCAAGTTGTTGAGCAATTTCATAAATCGTGACGTATTGACCGTAATACTTAATTAGCAGTTCAATGATTTCCTTTTCACGTGTACTCATTAACATGGTGTGTCCCCCCTTTGAAGGAAGTCTGAACATAGGAAGCAATCGCGCTATGTTTGACTCCTAAACTATTTAATTATGCTTTGTCTTGATCTTTCTTCAAGTTGTTTAATAATTCTTCATAACGTGGTGAATTTAAGAAGTTATCCACTGAGATATGAATTGCGTTTGGAACTTGTTTGATTGCACGGTCTGTTAATGTTTTTTGTGTAATAACAAGTTGTGCATTATTTGGTAATTGGTTAATTGCAGTATTTGTAACGTTAACGTCTGAAATGCCTGCTTTTTTAAATTTATTACGTAACATACTTGCACCCATTGCACTAGAACCCATACCCGCATCACATGCGAAAATAACATGGTCAACATTGCTATAGTCATGCGCGTCTACGTCTTCAGTGTTGTAGTTATCAAGTAAGTCTTCTTCGTCATCTTCTGATGAAGCTTCTGTATGATTGTCACCTTCAGCTTTGTTTGCTGCTACGCCAGCTGCGCCAGTACCAGTAGTGGCACCAGTTAATTTAGATGACACGCTAGATTTTTTACCTTTAGTAGATTCCATTTTTGCTGTTGCTGCTTCTAAATCTTGTTTAGGTTCTTTAGTAAATTTCATAATTAATGCGGCAACTACGAATGAAACAAGTGCTGCTAAGAATACGCCTAATACCATGTGTAAGAACTCGCCTTTAGGTGCATTTAAGCAATACACGATGAATGAACCTGGTGAAGCTGGACTCTTGAATCCGAAACCAGTTGCTTGGTAAGTTGCTACGCCAGTCATACCACCTAAAATAACAGCGATGAATAATAATGGACGCATTAATACATATGGGAAGTAAATTTCATGAATACCACCGAAGAAGTGGATGATTCCTGCACCATATGAAGTTGCTTTAGCTGTCCCTTTACCAAAGATCATGTACGCTAATAAGATACCGATACCTGGTCCAGGGTTTGATTCGATTGCGAATAGAATAGATTGACCTGCACTTGCGGCTTGGTCAGTACCAAGTGGTGTGAATACACCGTGGTTAATCGCGTTGTTAAGGAATAAAATTTTAGCTGGTTCTACGATGATACTTACAATTGGTAATAAGTGTAAGTGTACTAAGAATTCAACTGCTACTGATAAGATGTGCATGATGAATTGCATAATTGGCGCCAATAGTTTGAAGCCAAGGATTGTCATAATGAATGCTAGAATACCTGCTGAGAAGTTATTGAATAACATTTCAAAGCCTTGTGGTGTTCTAGGTTGTAAGAATTGGTCAACTTTCTTCATTAACCAACCAACAAGTGGTCCCATAATCATTGCACCAAGTAACATTGGTGTATCTGGTAATGCAACAATAACCCCCATAGTTGCTGTCGCTGCAACGATACCACCACGTAAGTCGTGAATTAAACGACCACCACTAAATGCGATAAGTAATGGAATTAAGTACGTGATCATTGGTCCTGCTAATTGAGATAATTCTTTGTTAGGATACCAACCATTATCAATGAAAATCGCAGCAATAAAGCCCCATGCGATAAACGCACCGATGTTTGGCATAATCATACTACTAAGGAATGAACCAAACGCTTGAACTTTACGGCCGAGACCTTTTTTCTCTTGTGTCTCTGTTTGAGCCATAACTACACCTCTTTTTTTATTCTGATTTGATACTTCAATTGTAAGGGCTTAAGAAAGCGTCTTCAACACAAAGAAAATGCCACTTTGTCACAGTAATTGTGACAACAGTGTGGCAAGGTCGTGGCTATAGTTGCCAACTATATCAAAGACTAATTTAAGAATTCCGCTATTAATGTTAGTGATTCGAGAAATTTATAATTATTTCATTGGAAAATACTTATAAATGTTAATGATTAATAAAGAATCTTATTACTTACATTTCAAATGCTCAATTAGTTATTACTCATTTAAAGATTAAAGAATAGGAAACGGGTTATAGAAAAAGAAAGAAACAATATAAGGAGTGTTGTTAATGACTGGAAACACAGGAGACGGTTGTGTGAAATGTGGACATACTGAAGTGGAAGAAGGTACTTTATCAGCAACAGGATCAGGCATATCTAAGATGTTTGATGTGCAACATAACAACTTTAAAACAATAACTTGTGAAAATTGTGGGTATACGGAATTTTATAAAACAAATAATAATAGAACAAGTGATATTGTTGATTTATTCTTTGGAGGATAATTTTATAATGATATTTAAAGTAAGAGTCAATGTATATGAATACATTGGCTCTCTTAAAAGGCAAAAGGTAGACTTCGGGTTGTGTGATGTCAGAGGTAAGGTTGCCTAAAAAATACTATTCACCCATTTGTTGTGCATAGTTTGTCATAGCTTCAATAGTGTCTGTGAATGTAAAAATAGCAATTCTATAATTATCAACATCATCTAAAGAAATAAAATCATTTATATCATCAACATCATTACTTAAAAAATAAAATCTTTTTATAGCTCTATCCGCATCAATATTTATTGAATTATTTTCTTCTAATATTGCTCCTCTGAAATTACCATTATAATGTTGATTTCTATTAAGTTCATACCAATTGTATAATTCATTGACTACGTGTAGCTTACCCTCTTTTTTAACCTCGTGAATAAGAAAATCTTTGTTTACAACTAATTCACCTTTGTATAAATAATCATTTTTATCCGGATAGTTTAAAGCACTACCTCTATGTCCTTCATCTATTAAGTTTTTACCGTCTTCATTAATTTTTAGTTTAACTAAATTATTAAGGCTATTTATTGTTTCATTCTTCTCTCTTTCTAATACGAAACTCGTCTCTTTCCAATTAAAAGTAAATTTCTTTAAATCCATTAGAAAATTTTTAATTTGAGGATAAAAAATTAAAATAACTAAAAAGATTAATAATGGGAAACTAAAGTGAACATACAAAAATTTAAATAGATTAATTGTTGACATCCATATGGTAATTAAAAAACTAAATAATTTATCCATTTTTCACCTCTTTCCTAAATACTACCATATTTAATTAGTAAAGTTTTAAGTATTTTGAGCAATTTATATACGCAATTAACTAATCTATTGATAACATGTGTATATTACTAAATACATATTTCCAGGGTTATACCGATAGGAGGGTTTGTATGAATTCCAATACTGAATTTAAAAAAGGGATTCTATATGCGTTAGGGGCATATGTACTATGGGGTATCTTGCCAATTTATTGGAAATTAATTGGTGGCGTTAGTGCATTTGAAATCCTAGCTTATCGCATTGTATTATCCATGATCTTTATGATTCTAATGATCGTCGTTTTAAAGAAATCACAAACATTCAAGCGTGATTTACAACATTTATTCTCACATCCAATTGAACTTATCGTCATCATTATTGCCGGTTATGTGATTACGGTGAACTGGGGAACGTTCATTTGGGCTGTATCTAATGGCCACGTACTTCAATCTAGTTTAGGTTATTACATTAATCCATTAGTCAGTATATTATTGGCGTTTATTTTCCTAAAAGAAAGATTTAATAAATTTGAATCTTTAGCCATCGTATTTGCGGCAATCGGAGTACTCTATATGACGATACGCGTTGGAGAATTTCCAGTTATCTCATTAATGCTTGCTTTCTCATTCGGCATTTATGGCTTGTTGAAGAAGATTGTTAAAATCGAAGCCATCAGCAGTATTGCGATCGAATGTATCGTCACAGCGCCAGCGGGATTAATTTATATGATTTATTTATGGAAGACAGGAACGTCATCAGTCGGTATGAACATGGATACTTTCTGGTTACTATTCTCAGGGGCAGTAACAGCCATTCCATTAATTTTATTCTCAGCAGGTGCCAAACGAATTCCATTATCTCTAACAGGATTTATTCAATACGTTGGACCAACGATCATGTTCTTCTTAGGTATCTTCGCATTTAAAGAGCATTTTGATGCACAGCAACTTGTTACGTTCGCGCTCATTTGGATCGGTATTGTATTGTACAGCATTTCTCAGTACGTGAAAATGAAACGTAACCCTAGACCTGAATAATGATTTAAACGAGCCTAGAACATAAATAATATAATAATGTTATTTTGCAAATTCGCAGTAGCTGACTGAACTGAGAAGTCGCTTAAATCAAGCATTTCTCAGTTTAGTCATCCTTGCGGGCGGGGGCCCCAACAAAGAGAATTTCACTAAGAAATTCTACAAGCAAAGCAAGCTGGGAGTGGACGACGAATTTAACAAGAATTCTGTCCCACTCCCTTTCCAACTTTTCTTAAATAAGTTAAAAATAATAAAGATTTCATTATTTGACCGATCGTTCTAAAAAAGTTATGATACTTTTATCAATAAATGTATGGATTAGGAGTAAAAGCAGATGACTAGAAATAAAGATTTTGATGTTGAATCAACATTGTTAAAAGCAATGAATGTATTTTGGAAATATGGTTATGAAAAAACTTCAATACAAACACTATTAGATGAGCTAGGCATTCATCGAAAAAGTATGTATGATACATTCGGTGGCAAACATCAACTACTTGTAGCCTCCGTTCAGCGATATCAACAAAAGATGAATGATTATTTAAGTTATGAAATACATCGGTCAGATTCAGCGCAGGCACAACTTAAAAATATATTTTTATTGGTGATTAAAAAGGAAGAATTTAAAAAGGGGTGCTTATTTATAAAAGTTGCGACTGAACTTTCAAACCATGATTCAGAATTAAGAACAATGTCTGAACGTAATATCCAAAAAATAGAAGACATATTTTTTGATATTATAATAAGGGGGCAAAAGTCTGGTGAACTTTCTGAAGAAAAAGATGCTCGTATTCTAGCACAGTACCTAATGAATGCTTGGACAGGACTAAGAGTGTTAGTTCAAACAACAAGCGATATGCATCGCCTCGAAAATATTGTCGATGAAACATTGCGAAGTTTAGCACGCTAATAATATACATTTTGAAAATACGTTTGTTAAAAAAATAAAAATATGATAATAAAACTAGAAATCTTTTGTAATGAAAGGTTGAAATTTACTTCGTTTTTTTGACCAATCGTTCTAAAAAGCACTTTTATTTCAAACGTTTATTGATATAAAAAATAAGGAGAGATTAAAATGAATAAAGAAGAACTTATTTTAGTTACAGGTGCTGGTGGAGAAGTTGGAGCATTAAGCAATATTGTGATTGAAAAACTATTAAATAAAGGATTTCGTGTACGTGCATTCATGCATAGTGGTAATGCGCGTATCGATGATATTAAAAAATTAGGTGCAGAGGTTTTTGAAGGAGATCTGCTGAATTTATCTGATGTAGTGCATGCACTTAAAGGGGTGTCAAGAGTATATTTTAGTATGAGTTTATCCCCTTATTATTCAGATGCTGCAATAATTATGTCATCAGCATGCAAGCAAAATGGGAATATAAAAGCATTTGTAAACATTTCTCAATACGAAATGACATATATGAATTTTAATAAAATGGCACTTCCTGAAAAAGAACGTCAAGCATGGTTAGGTGGCTTTGTGAAAGATTGGTCACCGCAAGAAAGAGCACATTGGGTTACAGAACAGGCTTTAAATTGGTCAGATCTCCCAGTGATTAATGTACATGCAGCTATTTTTATAGAAAATCCTATTCTGACATGGTTACCACTTAAAGAAGTATTGGAAACTGGAAAACTTAGATTACCTTTTAATAATCAAAAATTCGCACCAATTGCAGGCTATGATGTTGCGGAGGTTATTGCGAATATATTAGAAGCACCTGAAGAGCATGTGAATCAATCTTATACTATAAACGGTCCGAAATTAATCGGTGGAGACGATATAGCAGAGGCATACAGTACTGTACTTAACCACGATGTAACTTATGAGTCAATCGATTTAGAATCATGGTCCAAACATTATATTAGTGAGGTACATCAAAGCAGAAATGCACATACTGCAGTTCATTTAGAAACATTAGGTAGATTAGTTGCTAGCGGAAGAAATAATAATGAAGGAACCGAGCAATTGACGCAGCTACTACAACGTGAACCTGTTGACCTTGAATATGCGTTAGCGCACAGTCCAAAAATTAAAGAAGTACTAACACGAATGTCTAATTCTTAAGAAATATAAGTGTTTAGAAGATGTTATAAATAAAGAACACGTTTCATCAAAGTCACATTTGACTTCTGATAGAAACGCATTTTTTGAAGTTTAAAATTGTGATATTGCACCGAAAAGTGAGACATGATTTTGGGTTTATGTGGTGTGAATATGCGCATGACGTTCTGTTGCAAAGTCAGAAAATAATTTACTAATAAAATAAATAAACTGTGTATACCTCACACAAAAAATTTAGAAATGATTATTTCTATGAATCTTTAGCATTGGAAAAATATGGTGATGATGTTTTATCAATTAAATTAACATAAAACCATGATTATCAGAAGTTTGATTCACATTTAAAGAGTCCGGGACATAAAGTTCTTGGATAAGTGAATAAAAGACAATTTCTATTGAAATAATATAGAAATTGTTTTTTTATAAATTTTTTGATTATTTTCAGCTCGTTGAGCTACTACTTTTCTTATATTAAGAGTCTGGGACATAAATAATATAATAATGCTATTTAGCAAATTCGCAGTAGTTGACTGAACTGAGAAGGCGCTTAAATCAAGCTTTTCTCAGTTCTAGTCACCTTTGCAGGGGTGGGACGACGAATTTAAAAGAATTCTGTCCCACTCCCAAATCCTAGTTCTCTTTTAGCTTTATCTATCCCTCGAACAAACATCCGAGTGAAACCCAAAATAGCCTTCATAAATCCAAAAACAGGTTCCACATCAATTTTTCTTTGACTGTAGATATTTTTTTGTTTCTGGTTCTGAAAGCTTTTTGTTAATTTGGGATTTAAAATATTCCCAGTTATAATTCTTCATTATTTTTTTGTTTGTTTTTGAATTGAAATTCATACATTGATTTTTCAGAGGACATTCTGAACAATCATCACATTCATATAATTTGAAGTCTCGCTTATAACCATACTTATCATGACGATAGGCATATCTTTTAAAACCTAGCCATTTATTATTCGGACAAATGAATTCGTCATAGTCCCAATTTTGAGTATTAAAGATGTTACTTTTATATTTTTTAGTTTTATCTTTTATAAACATTCCATATGTTATGAGTGGCTTTCGATTAAAGTCATCTATAATTGCCATATAATTTGATTCACTCACTTTAGAAAGTGCTAATGAAGATTTACATTTTGAAATAGATTTAAATGAAGTTGCTGAGAAGTTTATTCAATATGAAAATAAAAAAGTATACATCATCGTAGAAGAATCAACGCCGATTTTAACAACGCAACGTAACTTGAAAGTTACGAATAACCAGTCTGAAGTTTTAGGCTTGAATGAAGTGTTAGTTGATGCTAATGAGGACATTAAAATACAACCTTATATCACTCGAAATGGTTATTTACATTTATCATTGGAAACGTTGGATTTAAATAAAACATATTTTTCAAGAAGACACATTGATAATATGAAAATAAACAATAGTGAAGCGTTCATAAAAGGCCAGTTTGCAATACTTAATTCGACACTTGAAAATGTGCAACTATTAATAAAAACAAGATTGACTGATAGAGAAAAATTCGCAAACATTCATCTTGAAAAAATTAATCAAACGAATAATACATCTACTTATAATTTTTCGGTAGATATCTACAAAGATTTGATAGACTTCATGAAGTATGAATATAAAAGTGAGGATATCATAGATATTTACTTAAGTATAAAAGTAAAAGAATCATCGGAGCATCTAAGAATAAAAATTGGAAATCCTAGAATATTGGCGGAAAAGCTATTAAAAGGGGAAATCATCACTGAGTTCAACGGTAACATAGTGTCACTTACGCCTTATTTCACTATGAAAGGCCGTAATTTATCTTTTAGAATTAATACATATGATATCAATAGTTATTTAACCTATGTGGATGAGTTAAAAAGACCAAAGCGTCCTAACTTTTTGAAAAAAGAAAAACAAAAAGTGTGGGTCATTGGTGAAAAATCTTATAAAGCACAGGACAATGGATATCACTTCTTTAAATATATGAGAACGCACCATCCAGATAAACCTGTGTATTATATTATCGAGAAAGACTCTAATGAAGCTAAAAATGTTTTGCCTTTTGGAAATGTCATATTCTATAATTCAGCAGAACATTTTAAAATTATGCTTAAAGCAGATTACATCTGTACTACGCATCATCCAGAATTAATATATCCTACAACGAGTGACATTTATACACGTAAAATAAAAGCCATTAAAGTATTTTTACAGCATGGGGTTCTAGGTACAAAGAATTTAAGCAACATTAACGGAAACCAATTAAAAGATTTTAATGTTGATTTATTTATCACGAGTTCTAATAGAGAAAAGGAAATCGTTGTAAGAGATTTGAATTTCTTCAGTAATCAAGTTGCTGTTACAGGACTAGCAAGATTTGATGAATTGTTTAATCCTAATATAGAAGTTAAAAATCAAATCTTAATTATTCCAACATGGAGAGACTGGTTAACAAGTATTGATCGATTACAAACATCGGAATATTTAAAACGAATGAACGATTTACTTCACAGTCAGAAATTAAAAGAATTAGCTAACAAAGGGACTAACATTATTTTTTGTTTACATCCTAATATGCAACCTTTATATGCATCACAGACTATTCTTCAGTCATGTTTGATTTTGCAAATACGAAAAAACCATTATTATTCTTTACCTATGATTTAGATTTTTATAAGAATCATTTACGAGGCTTTTATTTCGATTTTGAAAATGAAGCACCAGGGCCATTAATTAAAACAAATGATGGCTTAATCGAGGCAATACAAAATATTGATAACGTACAAGAAACATATAGTGACAAATATCAAGCCTTTTACAATCGTTTCTGTACCTTTGAAAAAGGCACAGCTTCTAAAACAATAGTAGAAAAATTCTTTAAACAAGACTAATCAATATATCTTGACTCCTTTGCTAGAAATAGTTAAAGGGGGAGAGGGACAGAATTCTTTTTAAATTCGTCGTCCCTCTCCCAACTCGCTTTGCTTGTAGAATTTCTTAGTGAAATTCTTTTTGTTGGGGCCCCGCCCGCAAGGATGATTAGAACTGGAAAAAGCTTGATTTAAGCGCCTTTTCAGTTCAGTCAGCTACTGCGAATTTGCAAAATAGCATCATCATATTATTTATGTACCAGGCTCATGTTATGTTTGTTAGTATAAGAGATGAAAGAGAGGTTGCTTATGCTAAAATCAATTGATTTGGACATAATTAAACGTGCTGTAAAAATCTTTGTAGTTGCTACCATTTGTTTAATCATTACCACGATATTCTGTTACTTTGTACATCCGTCATTGAATGAACTAAAAAATATGGGAAATGCGAGTGAAAAAATTGGCAACACGAAAGGACTCGAAAAAGTTTGGAAGTATATCGTTAATAACGGCTTTCAAGTGCCACTACAAATGTTTATCTTAGCCTTACTACCTATACCTTATCTTTATTTGGTTAATTTAGTGGTTACCATTCTTATGCCTGGCATAATGTTTGGTTTTGTTCTGAGTTTTGATTTACATAAAGGCTTGATAGGATGTATTGCATTTATTCCGCATTATACATTTGAAGTCATGGGCTTTTGCATTTTAGCAAGTGCATTGTATATGTTGAATAAAGCCATCACACGCCGCTTTACCAATCTCTTCAGGAAAAATAAAAAAGAAAACTACGCGATAAAAGTTAACTTAATCAACGTAATCAAATCCTATGTATTGATCGCATTACCCTTAATCATCATCGCAGCATTTTTAGAAACATACGTAGCTAATTTTATATTTGAATTGATGACGTAAAAGGTATACATATAATAGCCCAATGAACTACATTACGAGATCATTGGGCTTTTTCTATAAAAGGAGACCACCATGTACATTTACCGCGAGACAATCTTATTAACTATTGTAGGTATTTTAGTCGGCTTCATAGGTGGTTATTACCTACACCAATTCATCATGAGCACATTGCCACCAAACAACGCCATGGCAGACATGACACTCTACTGGACCAACTTTGGCCTATCAACCGTGTTAACACTCGTCTTCGCTTTCATCGTCATGCTCATCATGGCACGTAAAATAAGCAAAACAGACATGCTAAGTGCGTTGAATTCGGTGGAATAGAATAAATTATCAAATTAAATGAAAAGGATGTTTCTATATAATTAGTTATAGAAATATTCTTTTTTTAATGGTTAAATAAAAATTAAATAATAAAGTTTTTAAGAAAGGACGAGTTTATAATTCTAGAAGATTTCGAAATAAAAAATAAAAATGATGATGAATGATAAAGTCCGTATAAAAGTGTAAAAGTAAAAATGCCATATAACAGTCCTTTTACTTTACAATGTTTTTAACGACAAAAACATACCCAGGAGGACTTTTACATGAACCAAGTACA
>NZ_JAESLA010000013.1:0-49435 GCF_017892405.1 Staphylococcus sp. GDY8P85P
CCACAAAAGATGAAGAACCAAAAAAATCGGCTAGTCATCTGCTAGCCGACAAATAGAAAGGAAAGTAAGTAATAAATATTGAAGATGTTTCGATGTAACTCGAACGATTCACAACAAGCTATCTGTTATATAGCTTCTACCCCTTTGTTTGAATTCGTTCTCCCCTGTTACAAATAATATATTAGCATAAAACACTTTAATTTGTAAGCGTTTTCTAAATAAAAAATGTTTAATTTTACACACATAATCTACGAATATTCTCAAAATGTCTTCAATATCAGTGTTATGTTATAATTAATGTAATATGTAATGGTTATAGGTGGTGTTTATGTTGAAGAAATTGGATCGCCAAAATCAAATTATTTCATTGATACAACAAGGCAAAACAATCAATGCATCAGAATTGGCACAACACTTAAATGTTTCTGTTCGTACAATTAGTCGCGATATTGCTGATTTAGAAAATCAAGGTGTTCAAATATACGCACATAAAGGGAAACATGGTGGCTATCAAATTCAGAATTCTGAGGATAAAATACAAATTCATTTTAATGAACAGCAGTTGGTATCCCTATATTTGACCTTAATAGAAAGCCAATCTTATTCAACATTACCTTATACGAAAGAGATTGAATCTATAATTAATCAGCTTATCAATATACCTAACACGCATGTTCGTAAATCACTCACCCATATGACTGACTTGATTAAATTTGAAGATACAGAACAAATTACTTTACCTCGTCTATTTACAGACATATTAATCTATAGTTCTGAACGAAATGTTATGCTGATTGACTTCAATGATAATCATGACACTATTGCTGAAAATGTGATATTTATTGGTTTACTATGTCGTAATGGTGAATGGCTAGCAATTATATATGAAATCGGTTTAGGTCGAACACGGGAACTACCAGTACTCGATATTTATGATATTTCTTATTCCTTCGAAAAGACGATTAAAACATACGATATTTCAATACAAAATTATACTCAATTTTTAAATCCAATCGAGCATACTGAATAATATGTTCGGTTGGGTCCTCTACGTTCTACCTCTTTTATGACTTAATACCTTCAAAGTAAGGAGTTTCACATACCATGGATCAATTAACTCAAATTCGTCAACAACTCATTGTGCTACTCACGCACATCGAAAAGATACGATATTACTATCTAATGGATGACCGGTACTTAAATCAAGAAATTGACGCGTATCATACTTCGATTCATCATTTCAGTCTTGATTTAGCTTTAACACTTCAAAATGACGCTAACAACAGTCACACATCACCTTCCCTTGAACTCAAACATACTTATCATAAATTACTAAATCATTTATCCTCACACCCGTTACATGATTTTCAACAAGGAACGATATTAATTGATTTACAACAACGCCAAAATCAAATTCATCAAACATTCGTTCACTTGTCAAATGCGTTCCAGTAGTTTCATTCCCCCTGTACAACCATCGATTCCCATTATTTCTTCAAACTTTTATGCATCTTTCTTAGTTATAAATTAACGTCAATTCTGTCATTCAATCTCATCTTTGAATACTTAGCGATCTACTAATTAAATATAAAAATTATATAATATATATGTAAATTGTAATAAAAAACGTGAAACGCTATAATTGTAAGTGATTACAGTAATTAAGGAGGATTCACATGCTAGGTTTCTCAGTCTATTTAGGTCAACCATTAAATACTTCTTATATTTTAGATATGGTTCATCTTGGTTATGACGTTATTTTCACATCATTACAAATACCTGAGGAAAATGATGAGACAAAATTGACGTATTTGGGAGAATTATGTCAATTACTAAAAGATACATCAGTAACCTATATCATTGATATCAATCCTTCATTGCTGAATCAAAACGTTTACCGTTTTTTCGATCAATTTCCAAATGGGGATTTTGTTATTAGAATAGATGAAGATTTTAAGCGTAGTTTAATAGAAGACTTATATCAGCATCATTTAAAGTGTTGTTTAAATGCTAGTACGATTACCGCTCATACCCTTGATACACTTTACAATCAAAAATCATTACCGAAAATTTATTTTTGCCATAATTACTACCCTAGACCTGATACAGGTTTAGCTTTAAGTTTCATTGAACAACAAAATGAACTTATACGAAAATATGATGAACATGCTCCGATTATGGCCTTTATTCCTGGAACTACTTTTAGAGGTCCAATATTCAAGGGACTTCCAACTATTGAGCAACACAGACATATGACGTTACTTCAATCTGCACAAGCTTTAGTTGATTCTAGACTAAACTATATTCTTATTGGTGACACTGCTATCACCCGCTCAGAGGCAATCGCTTTACAGCAGATGATTGATCATCGTCATTTCAAGCTTCGTCTAACTTATTTTGATGAATCATACGAGCAACTCATCTTCAAACATCATACATCTCGTCTTGATGCACCAGAACATGTCATACGATCAAAGTATTCTAGATCAACAAAGGTCAATATTCCTCCTAATAATCATTCGAATCATAATCGTACTAGAGGAGATATTACAGTGGATAATTCACTTAACAAACGTTACGAAGGTGAGTTGCAAATCATTAAATCAGATTTGCCTAGTCATAAAGCGATTAATCATGTTGCTTCAATATGTGCTGAAGATATAGCAATCATTGACTTAATCCAACCTGGTGACACATTTGAATTTATTACTGAAAAGGAGAAACGCTAATGGAACATTTAACAACTGAAAGTAGAAATACACAAACGATGCATTTAGATGAAATGTCTATTTTTGAAGCTTTAAAAGCAATGAATCAAGAAGATCAATTAGTAGCTAAAGCAGTAGCCTCTATACTGCCACAGTTAAATAAAGTCATTGAAGCAACCATCACTCGATTTCGCGATGGTGGTCGCATTATATATATTGGAGCAGGTACAAGTGGTCGTTTAGGTGTATTAGATGCAGCCGAATGTGTTCCAACCTTTAATACACAGCCAAATGAAGTAATCGGTTTAATTGCTGGAGGTCAACAAGCTATGACTGAAGCAATTGAGGGTGCTGAAGATAACGTAGAAATGGGAATGACCGATTTAAAAACAATCCATTTAAATCATAAAGATGTTGTCATAGGTATTTCCGCAAGTGGACGTACGCCTTATGTTAAAGGAGCGTTAACGTACGCTAATGAAATCAATGCAATGACAGTCGCTCTATCATGCAATTCAAATAGTGACATCAGTACAATCGCCAATCATGCACTTGAAGTCAATGTTGGACCTGAAGTATTAGCTGGCTCTACGAGACTAAAATCAGGCACAGCACAAAAGCTTGTGCTTAATATGATATCAACCATGACTATGATTGGTGTTGGAAAAGTGTATGATAACTTGATGGTTGACTTAAAGGCGACAAATTATAAACTTGAACAACGCTCTATACATATTATTGAAGACATTTGTGGCTTAACTTTTGAAGAAGCGCAATCACTATATCAACAAGCCGACAATGATATCAAAGTTGCAATCGTTATGAATCTATGTGACACAACAAAAAGTGATGCTAAATCGAGACTAGTAAAGCATAACGGTATTGTGAAACAAGCAATTCAATCTTAAGGAGGCAATGATATGAATAAGGATCAACAATTAGCCCATCACATCTTAGATGCGGTTGGTGGCATTGATAACGTGGATAATATCATTCATTGTATGACACGTGTGCGTTTAAAAATAAATGATGAGTCAAAAATTGATTACTCAAAACTTAAAAATATAGATGGTGTACTCGGCGTAGTACAAGATGAGCGTCTTCAAGTCGTGGTTGGACCCGGTACAGTTAATAAGGTATCAGCTGAAATGGTCAAGCTAAGTGGTGTGCAACTAGGAGAAGATATCCCCCATCATAGCAATAAGTCTAATATTAAAGCGCAAGCTAAAGAAAATAAAAGTGACTATCAACAAAAGCACAAACAAAGTAAACTAAACAAGATTTTAAAGTCTATTGCAAACATCTTTATACCATTAATCCCTGCATTTATAGGGGCCGGTTTAATTGGTGGTATTGCGGCAGTACTCAATAACTTTATTACAGCAGGCACTATTTCAGCCGATTGGGTCAAACAGCTTGTAGCCGTACTTAATGTCATTAAAGATGGTATGTTAGCGTATTTAGCTATCTTTACTGGATTTAATGCTGCTAAAGTATTCGGTGCAACACCAGGTTTAGGTGGTGTTATTGGGGGTACCACATTATTAACAGGTATTACTGAAGACAACCCAATCAAAAATATCTTTACTGGTGAACCTTTATTAGCAGGTCAAGGTGGTATTATAGGGGTTATCTTAGCAGTATGGTTATTAAGTATGATTGAGAAAAAGTTACATAAAGTCGTTCCAAATGCGATAGATATTATCGTAACACCAACAATTTCATTACTCATTATAGGTTTGCTAACGATATTCTTAATTATGCCTATTGCCGGATTTATATCTGACGGTTTGGTGGGCGTCGTAAATTGGGTCATTGGTGTAGGTGGCATATTTAGCGGATTTATTATAGGTGCGTTCTTCTTACCACTTGTTATGTTAGGCTTACATCATATATTCACCCCGATACACATCGAATTAATTAATCAATCTGGTGCAACTTACTTACTACCTATCGCAGCAATGGCTGGTGCTGGACAAGTAGGTGCAGCTTTAGCTTTATGGGTAAGATGTAAGCACAATACAACACTAAGAAATGCGATTAAAGGTGCATTACCTGTTGGTTTCTTAGGAATTGGTGAACCGCTTATTTATGGTGTGACTTTACCATTAGGTCGACCTTTTATTACCGCTTGTATCGGTGGTGGTATTGGCGGTGCCGTTATCGGTGGAATTGGTCATATCGGTGCTACCGCAATAGGACCTAGTGGTATTTCATTATTACCTTTAATTGCACATCAGAAATATTTAGGCTACATTATAGGATTACTATCTGCGTACCTAGGTGGTTTTATTTTCACATACTTTTTCGGTACGACTAAAGAAATGAGAAACTTAAATAAACTAGGTGATTAGATGACAAACATTTTATATTTAATCGACGACAATTATCCTTCTTTTTCTAAAAATGAAAAGAAATTATCACGATTTATATTAAACTCACCACATAAAGTGATTCGCATGTCGAATCAGGAGATTGCTGAAGAACTGGAAATGAGTGTTTCAACATTAAATCGATATAGCCAAAAATTAATTAATCAAAGCTTTCATGAAGTCAGAACACAGTTAGCAACATTATTCCCTAAACAGGAAACACCGTATAAGATTGAACTGCTTAACAATGAGACGGTAGACACTTTAAAAAAGAAGTTATATCATCGTGCAGAAGAAGCACTTCAAAAGAGTTCTACCTTTGCGGATAATGCAACAATAGATAACATATGCAAACAGTTCAAACGTGCGAATACGATTTTTATATTTGGCTATGGCGCATCATACGTCTGTGCTACGGATTTATATCAAAAATTATCGCGTATTGGGCTAAATGTTCAACTTGTACAAGAAACACATTTATTCACAACGATGTTGTCTACGCATGATAAAGATGATTGTGTAGTATTTATAACGAATAACGGCGATCAAAGTGAACTTCGAGCGATGGTCAAAGTGGTTTCAGATTACCATATTCCAATTATTACCATCTCAAGTTCTGAGCATAATCATGTAGCCAAGCTTTCTGATATTGTTCTAACGTATGGCCATTCAGACGAAAATGAATTGCGTATGGGGGCAACTACTTCTTTATTTGCTCAGATGTTTACGATTGATGTTCTTTTCTATCGTTATATTGCATTAAATTATGAAATGTCATTAGATTTCATTACGCAATCAAAAATGGCACTTGATAATTATCGTAAGCATTTATCAAATGTGGAATTTAAGCATTAATCTTTTCAAACAAGAAATAAGATATAGAAAAGCCAGTAAGAGAATTTAATAAAAATTCTCTTACTGGCTTATTTAATGTAACCAAGACATTATGACTTGGGTTTTAGCTCATTTTGTTACGACGCTTTCTTTCGGTAAAAGCGTTAAAAAAAGAGCGGTACAGAATTGATTTAAATTCATTGTACCACTCCCCTTCATATGAATCTAAGCACTTTGTGTCTTAGTCCATTTTGAATCATGTGTTGATGATGTTTGATTTGATTGATTTATGCGCTTATTTAACTTTACGGTATCCATCATTTTTGTGATGTCCACGAACGAAGTAGTAAGTCGTTACCGCTGCTAAGAAAATAATACCAATGACAACTGAAACAACTGTTTCTTTGTTGAATAACATGCCAATTAATACAATTAATAAGAATAAGATTGTAATTGCACTCGCAAACGTTCCACCTGGCATTTTAAATGGATGACCTTCAACTTTCTCAGGATGCAATCTTCTGAAACGAATGTGACTAATTAAAATCATAAACCAAGGAATCATACCAGGTAATATAGATGCACTATATACATATACGAAAATACTATCCGCACCTTTAATAAATAAAGGAAGAATAACATTTAATAACGCACCTACTAAGATACCTAAAGCAATGGCTAATACTGGATAGAATGGTACACCATTTTTCATAACTCGTGTAAAGATTTTAGGCATTTGACCTTTTTGAGCTAATGTAAAGATCATACGACTTGCACTAAAGATACCTGAGTTACATCCAGATAATGCTGCAGTTAAAACAACGAAGTTAATTAATCCAGCTGCAAAAGTGATACCAATTTTAGCAAATGTAGCTACGAATGGGCTACCGATTTCACCTAATTGATCCCATGGATAGATAGTAACAATTACGAAAATCGCACCAATGTAGAAAATTAATATACGCCAGATAACACCGTTTACTGCACTTTTAATATTTTTCTGAGGATCTTTTGTTTCTCCGGCAGTGATACCAATTAATTCAACGCCTTGGTAAGAACCAATAACAATTGATAATGCAAAGAAGAAACCTACAAATCCATTAGGCATAAAGCCACCATGAGACCATAAATTTGAAAGTCCAATCGCATGGCCACCATTACCAATTCCAAAGAAGATTAATCCTAAACCAGCAATGATCATTAATATAATCGTTACAACTTTAATCATTGCAAACCAGAATTCAAATTCACCGAATGCTTTAACAGAAGTTAAGTTAGTTGCTAATAATAACAGCACGGCAACGACACCAGGAATCCATTGTGGCAAGTTCGGGAACCAATAATTCATATACTCGCCCACTGCAATAACTTCACTCATTCCTACAACAATCCATTGGAAGATATTACTCCATGCTGTCATATATCCTGCTGCAGGGTGAATGTAATCACTCGCAAATGTAGCGAAAGATCCAGTAGTTGGATTTAAGTAAATCATTTCCCCCATTGCTCTCATGATTAAGAATAAAAAGATCCCTGCGATTAAATACGCAAAAATAACTGATGGACCAGTCCATTTAATCGTACTTGTTGCTCCCATAAATAAACCAACACCAATAGTACCACCAAGTGCGATCATTCTAATTTGACGTGCACTTAGCCCCCTATGTAATTCATTGTTATCCATTAAAATAACCCCATCTCTATTAAATCTAAGGTTCGAATACTTTTGTCTTTCAGAAAACCCTCTTTTGCTTTCCTTCTTTTCCCTTAAAAGTTCCTTTACCTTAATGAAGTTATTATACTATAATTTGACAAAATTAAAACATAAATTTTACAACTTTTTGAAATCGCTTCCATTACTGTTGTAATAACTCTTTTCAAATTTTTAAAAACCTTGATTTTACAGTATTTTTGCCATTTAAACAAAGTTACTTTTTACAATATTTTTTATTGAGATTTTTCACTTTTACAAATAATCTTTTTTTAATTCAATTGTTTATAATCATTTTCTATGCGTTTGATTGATGGGAATGTCGTAAAAATGAATTTAGAGTGTGATATACTTTTGTTAGAATTTTTACTGATCAATACAAGGAGTATTAATGAATGCAAGCATTGTTAAAAAAGAGTATTAAAATTTCTATTATATTTGGCATCGTTTTCTTTCTATTAAACTATTTCAGTGCCAATCATGATACCGTTAATCCACTAATCATAAGAACAATTATCGCAACTTTAACTTTTTTCTTATTATATTTTGCTGTGTTTACAATTTTCAATTCAGATGAGCGTAAGTTAAAATTTGGCATTACGTTGCCAATCGCTTTAATTATTTTCATAATTATAGGTGCCCTCTTCTTTACACTGGAAATGGGTGTTATAGCGGGTCTCATTGTTGGTCTTTTAGCAGGATTTATTTGGGAATGGATTGATAAACAGAATGGAGGTACAAATTAATGTCTGTCACAATAGGTATCATTTTAATTATTGTCTTACTTATACTAAGTTTAGTGCCTAATTATAAAGCGATGCAACAAGCTAAATCACAAGGTCAAAAATCCACACGTTATACGATTATGGTAGGTATTGATTTAATTCTCATCGTCTTATTAGTTGTCACTATTATATTAAAAGTATTTATGAACTAAGCGGTAATCATAATCTAATCGTAAAACTAGATTTTTATAGAAAGAGGGAGTGGGACGACGAATTTAAAAGAATTCTGTCCCACTCCCACTCTTTTCTATTTACTAACTATCATACGAGTGCTTTATATTCTTCCTTGTAACAATAAGTAATAGCCTATAGTAGCTAAAATCAAATAGATCATTGTACCGACAACAAAAGAACGCACTTGAACTTTAAAAGGTATATGTTTACTAAATATAGGGCCTAATACTAAATTTCCTATGCCTATAATAATAGGACCTGCTAAAAAGAATATGATAATTTGCCACGACATCATATTTACTCCTTATTCGCTTCAAAGAATGTATTTACTATCTCTTCAAAGCTTAAATCTTTGCCGACATAAGCGATGTCAGAAAAGTCTTGTGCTGCTGTCATCTCATTTGTATTAATAATTACATCTAACCCAGCATTCATTGCACCAGTAGCACCATTAGCTGAATCTTCAATAGCTAAGCAGTGTGCAGGTGAATAATTTAAGCGTTGTACAGCCGTTAAATAAAGCTCTGGGTCTGGTTTCACCGCTTCAACATCTTCTCTTCCTACAATCACATCAATATAATCGTTAATACCTAACGTTTGAATCGTAGGCATAATTTCTTCCCTATAACTACTTGTCGCAATCGCCATAGGTATGTGTCGTTGCTTTAAATATTTCATTAATGAAGACACTTTGTCGATAATATCTAATTCATGACTCGTATTATTATGTTCATCATATATTTTTTGTTTCTTCTCAATGCCAATTTGTTGTTCAAGATAGTCATGTAACCCTTGCGCATGTCCCCCAATGTGACTTCTGTAAAACTCAAGTGTTACAGGTTTCACGCCATGAAATGAAAGATGTTTATTAATTATTTCATATAAGTGTTTCTCAGTATCTATTATGGTACCGTCGAAATCAAATACTACAGCTTTATACATAAGATTGCTCCTTTAATTACTCCAATTATTGCTAAGTTTATCATATGACATATGAATTTCATACTTCGCCGAATACGTACTAACACGTTTAGAAGAAAACGCTATTTGAATGCGCAAATTTAATTCCATGTTAAATCGCGTTACGATTAGATTACAAAATAATTAAATCGAAGTTCATTCAAAAGTCCTAGTGCTAATATTAATAAAGAGTGATACAATCAGTGTGTATAAAAGAACGGTGTACGACTTAAGGGAATTTACAGGCTAAATGCTTTTTACATACGTTAAATAAATATAGGAGGTCATTGCATGTTGTTAGACAAATTTGAAACTTACATCATCAACATTGTAGGTTTAAAATCTAGATCAACTCGAAAACATTTAATTAAAGTCTGCAAAGACGTTAAATTTTGCGATTCATTTCAATATTCAATAATCAAATACGATGATATACCCGTTTTAGAAGTTAGCTTACCTAAGCAGCAACTGCCATATTTTATTAGCTTTTTAAGTTTTTATCAATTCTCAATTTATCAAATTTTATCTCCTAAACGAGTAAATACGTTACTAGATACTGAACAACCTTATCAATCATCTAAACGTTTCGATTTAGCAATAGACGGCCTCCAAGATGCATTCATTAAAGATAAAGTTATTGATATTATGACTTATTTCTCAAATAACTTTGATATCAAATACACATTAAATAACAACTGTGCAAGCGTATGTTGTGCACCTGAAACATTCAGCAAATTACTACAAACGATTGCATGCAGAAATATTGATATTCTTTCTGCATCTTATAAAACACGTGTACTACATAAAGCAAACATTTCTTAATTAACTATCATCATAGTAGTTCAATAATACGTAGAATAACCAAACTAGTTAGGAGTGGGACAAAAAATTTAAATAGCATTCTGTCCCACTCCTTATGCATTTTCTTTTTATGATAACAATGGGTTTAAATACAAGTGACGCTCTGTTTAAGGTGAGTAAGTGATAGAAACGTTTTACCAAAAAGGATTGTACACAAAAAATGACCAGTAGAAAATCTTATTCCAGATTTTCTACTGGTCTTTTAATTAAATACATTATTTTTTATCATTGTCATCATAAACTAAATGTTCAAATGCTTCACGTACTTGTGGGACAGTCATTCCAACTACCACCTGAACGTTTTTACCACTTTTCACGAGTCCATGAGCCATTTGTTCATGAGTGAAGTAACCACTATCTTCAACTTTTGATTCATCATTAACTGTTAGGCGTAAACGCGTTGTACAATTTGTAACGTCTTTAATATTTTCTTTTCCGCCTAATCCTTCTAGATAATAATGTGCTTTCGCTTCATATTCATTGCTAGGTTCAAAGCCTGAATTATCCGTACTTCCATCGCCTTTTTTCTCTTTGTAATCTTTCTTAGAGAATAATTTAACTTCTTCTTCAGCTCGACGTCCTGGTAATGGAATATCAAATTTCAAGATTAAGTATCTGAATACAACGAAATAGATACCTGAGAAAATCAAGCCTATCACAACTTGAGCTACATAAGTTAACCAATGATTTTGTCCTAATGGAATCCAGTTCGTCGCGATGAAATCGAGTAAACCACCGCCCATGTTACCAACAACGCCGAAACCATACATAATTGTATCCATTGTCGCTGCTAATAATGCATGAATTACAAATAAGTAAGGTGCAATAAATAAGAATGTAAATTCTAAAGGTTCAGTAATACCAACAACTACCGCAGTTAAAGTAGCTGGTACTAACAATGCTGCAACCTTTTTACGGTTTGCTTTAGGCGTTGTAGAATACATTGCTAGTGCAATACCAATCGCACCAAACACTTTACCGTTACCTTGTAACATGAAACCATAATGGAATTGTTCTTTTAAAGGTTTACTACTTTCAGCAAACTCATTTAAATGTCTAAACCATTCTGCTTTAAGTCCATCTTTTGCTACAACTGGACCTACTTCGATTGGTGCATAAATGAAGTGATGTAAACCAGTTGGAATTAACACACGTTCTAAGAAATGATACAACCAAACACCAATATAACCAGATGCGATAATGAAATGTTGCATTGATTCAATACCACTTTGTATTGTTGGCCATACAACACATGTGATTGCTGCAATTGGTAACATAACAAAGAATGATATTGTTACAACAAATGTTAAACCTTGGAATACACCTAACATTTCTGGTAATTTCTTGCTATAGAATCGGTTATGTATCCATGTCACGATGGCAGAAATAATGATACCACCAAGAATATTTGTATCTAATGTTTCGATACCAGCAATTGCTTTTAACCCAGTTACATTTTCAACACCTTTTTCTAAGTTGGCACCAAATGTATGTGGCCATTGCGTTAAAATCGCGTTGATAAATGTATTGAACATTAAATAGCCCATTAATGCAGCTAAAGCAGCATGACCAGGTGCTTTCTTAGCTAATGATAAAGGCAATCCAACCACGAATACAATTTCCATATGATTGAAGATAACCCAACCACCTGATTCAATCACAGACCAAAATTTAAACCAAAATGTATGATCATTTGCTAATCCGCCCATGATAGTTGGATTTTTGAATAATGTCGCAAAACCTAATACAATCCCAAAGAATGCAAACATTAATACGGGAACGATCATAGCACTCCCAAATCGTTTAATAGCGTTCATAATTTAACCCCCAAATCTTTCTATGTTGTACTTAAGTCCATCGTACATATAAAAGCGTTTTCTTAATATCTATTATAGTAAACGCTTACACATATACAATGACGTTGACCGATTTTGAAATAATTTTGTATAATCAGTTTATGTTTTCTATACATGAAAATATTTTCAGGAAAGAATGAGAGGTGTCTTTGTGCTATTAGATGAAAAAGTAAATGCTAATTTCGACAAGTTAAATGATAACGACCTTCAAATTGCACATTTTGTAAATACGCATGTCAATCAATGTAAAACTTTAAAAATACATGAACTCTCGCAATTCACTCATGCATCTAATGCTACGATTCATCGTTTCACACGAAAATTAGGATTTGATGGTTATAGTGACTTTAAATCCTATCTTAAATTTGAAAGCGAACATTTAAGTCAACTGCCCAAAGATTCAATGGATGCTTTTAAACAAGAAATAGAAACAACATTTAGCTATTTAGATCGCATCGATTATAATTTGATTACAGATAAACTGAATCATGCATCTACTGTTTATTTATATGGCACCGGTCGCGCGCAAAAAAACGTTGCGGAAGAAGCGCAACGAATACTGTTAACAATGCATAAAAATATCATTGTCTTACATGACGTGCACGAATTAAAGATGGTACTGAACCGTTCAGTAGCTGAAGATTTATTTTTCATTATTTCTCTTTCTGGTGAAAGTCATCAACTTTCAGATGTAACTAATCTACTTCAATTACGTCAAAAATATTTTATCTCAGTGACAACAATGAAAGATAATACACTAGCGCAAAAGGCTAGCTACAACGTTTATGTATCAAGTAATACGTTCTATTTATATGATGGTACAGATTACTCAAGTTTTATTAGTTATCATATTTTCTTCGAAACATTACTACGAAAATATAACGAACGTAAAGATATCGGTGAACTCAGTTAAGCAAGATTAACAAATTAGGGGTGGTACACCATTCGTAATGAATGTAGTGTACCACCCCTACTTTTATGACTGACTTATCTTGAGATATCATGAGACCATTGTTAACTGAAATCAACCAACTACTGTCAATGTTTGTAGTCGTTTCAGTCATTGATTATAATAATTGATTATCTTCTACATATTGTTCAAGTATTTGATGCATTTTATCGAACATCAATTCTAGACCATGAACAGTTGAGTCATGATATTCTTTTTTCTTTTGTTTATATTCTAATGTTGTTAAACGTCTTTCACGTTCGACTAATGACTGATAATAGAAGAACATTTGTGTACCGCCACTTTCACGTTCTTCAAATTCGACTTCAATAATATCTTCTTGATCACTTAATTCAGGCATACCAATTGTCATTTTAATATACTCGTTATTAACGAGTTCTTGATATGTACCTTGAATTATATTTTGACGCCCATTACGTGAATCTACAATTCGATATGAACCGCCTTCTTTCATATCTACATCAATAGATTTATTTGTACGTTGAGAAGTCATAAACCATTGTTTTAATAAATCTGCGTCTGTCCAAGCTTGATATACTAATTCTGGTGAGTATTTCAATAAGCGTTCGATATGAATTTCAACATGTTCATTCTCTACATTATATTTTGCCACTTGTTTCACCTACTTTCACTCTTACTTCTATTTTAACGTATTTCAATACAGTTCCAAACTTTGAACTATTAAAATGTTTAATTATTTTAAATTTCTTAATAAAAAACAACCTACACAACTGAGCTGATTACTTAGGATTGCTGTTCGGCTTAGCTTTAACACGTGGATATCTTAATATAATAGCTAAAATGCCACAAATTCCTAGTAAAAAGGAATAAATACAATACGGCATAACACTAAACGGAGATATACTTGCCACGCCAGCCGCTGCAATGACTTGTGGACTATAAGGTAAAAAGCCTTGGAAACATCCCGCAAATATATCTAACAAACTTGCTGATTTACGCGGATCAACATCATATTCATCAGCAATATTTTTCGCAAGTGGCCCCGACATGATAATTGAAATTGTATTATTAGCTGTTGCAATATCTGCAGCACTCACTAATCCAGCAATACCAAATTCTGCGCCACGTTTCGTTTTAACTTTAGAACGAACAAAATTCAATAACCATTCAATGCCACCGTTGTGTTGAATGATTCCAACTAAACCACCAATTAGCACTGCAATGATTGCAATATCCTCCATACCAATAATTCCTTCTGATACTGCTTGTAATAATCCCTTCCAACCAAAAGAACCATCAAACAAGCCAATCAAACCAGATAATAATGTACCACCGATTAAAACGATGATTACATTCACACCAATCAGTGCTAAGGCTAATACCAATACGTAAGGAATGACTTTAATTAAATTGTAGTCATAGCTTTTAGAGTGATCTATTGAAATGCCATTAGTAAGGAAGAATAAGACAACGATTGTTAATAGTGCTCCTGGTAATACAATCCAAAAATTCACTTTAAATTTATCTTTCATTCGTGTCTTTTGCGTTCGAACTGCAGCTATCGTTGTATCAGAAATCATCGATAAATTATCGCCGAACATGGCACCACCTACAACCGTACCCATTGCTAACGCTGCTGGAATATCCGTTGCTTGAGCAAACCCAAAGCCAACAGGTGCTAATGCCGCAACGGTTCCTACTGAAGTACCCATTGAAATAGAAACAAACATACATATTACAAATAAACCAACGATAATTAAATTCTGCGGTATTAATGATAAACCTAAATTTACAGTTGATTCAACGCCACCCATTTTTTCAGTTGTGGTTGAAAAGGCACCGGTCAATATAAAGATAAAGACCATCAAAATAATGTTTGAATGACCTGCACCTCTTGTAAATACCTCAACTTTATTTGCGAATGTTTCTTTTCTATTCATAATTAAGGCAACGATAACAGTAATTGTGATTGCTACATTAAGGGGCATATTTGTAAAATCACCTGTAACTGCACCAACACCTAAAAACAAGGCAATAAATAATACTAATGGCAGTAATGCCCATGCATTGCCTTTTCTTTGTTCTTCCATACTTAACCTACTTTCCTTATAAAAATAATTTTATTATTAAAGTTACAAGAATACTGTCATAACGTCAATAAAGTTTTATGGAAATTGCATATTTAAAATCATCGTTTATGACATGACATTAACGATTGGGTCGTTCAATTGTAAATTGCTCTCCTAATTTAGCGTAATCATTACCTGCTAAACGTGCAACAGGTTTGAGTTGATTTGCATTAATTTTACTGTCTCCAAAATATACATCGTCCTGTATATGATACTTAACAATTGTTCCAATAATTAAATCGGCGCCCTCATCTTCAGAGCCTAATAAAATCATTTGTTCAAGTTGACACTCAAATCTAATTTTGGCTTCTTTGATTGCTGGTACATCAATAATATCAGAAGTAATCATATGGAGTTCAGTCAAATCAAGTTCATTGTCTTCAGGTTGGATTGGCGCTGCAGTTTTATTAATTTCTTCAACATTATCTTCATCCGTAATATGAACAACAAATGATTTAACGTTTTCAATATTGATTGCGGTATCTTTGCGTTTTCCTGCTTTTCTTTGTGCGGAAATAGCAATCATAGGTGGCGCATTATTAACGATATTGAAAAAGCTAAATGGCGCAGCATTTAAACGCCCTTCACTATCTGAAGATGTAACAAATGCGATAGGTCTTGGAATAATCGAACCACTTAATAATTTATAATTTTGAACATCTGATAATTGGTTAGGATCAATGTGCTTCACGTTCTATCACTCCTACTCATTTCATTATAAAAACGCAAGAGTCTTATTCAAACCCTTGCGTTGGATTTACAATCTTATATTTAATTAATTTGAATACCACCAGTTACCCCGAAGACTTGACCAGTTGTATAACTTGAGTCCTCAGAAGCAAGTAAGACGTATGTGCCAGCGAGTTCTACAGGTTGTCCTGCTCTACCTAGTGGTGTATCTTGACCAAATTGCGGTATCGCAGACTGTGGTTGACCTCCAGTGATTTGTAATGGAGACCAGAATGGACCAGGTGCAACGCAATTCACTCGAATCCCCTTCTCTCCTAATTGTTCAGAGAAGCTTTTCGTGAGTGAGATGATGGCTGCTTTTGATGCTGCATAGTCGTGAATGAGTGGATTTGGATTATACCCTTGAACAGATGATGTTGTTGTTATAGATCCTCCAGGTTGTAAATAATCTAATGCCTTTTGCACGGTCCAAAATACTGGATATACATTGGTTTCAAATGTTTCTTTAAACGATTGCGTATCAAATCCTTGTAACGTGTCATGATACTGTTGATGACCTGCTACTAATGTCACATTATCTAAACCACCTAGTTCATTATACGCTTGTTCAACTAAATCATAATTAAATTGTTCATCACGAACATCCCCAGGTATTAAGACAGCTTTACGTCCTGCCTTTTCAATAACGTCTTTAACTTCTTGCGCATCTTGTTCTTCACTTGGAAGGTAGTTAATGGCAACATCGGCGCCTTCTTTCGCATAAGCGATGGCAGCCGCACGTCCAATTGCTGAATCGCCTCCCGTTACAAGAATTTTATAATCCAATAAACGATGATGTCCCTCATAGGAAGTTTCGCCACAATCAGGTTGTGGTGTTAAATTGGATTGAAGTCCTGGTAAATCTTGTTCTTGTTTTTCATAATCAGATGACTTAAATTTAGTTCTTGGATCTTGTGCGCCCATTTTATTCAACTCCTAAAGCATGTTTAGTGTTTGTTTACCCGTTCTTATTGATTTTTAAATCAATAATTGAAAAATATCATACAGCCACACACACCATATTTAAATTTCATCAGTGACGATGAATTAAATTAAAGTTCTTCAAACAACTGATCAATGAGCGTTATAAAATATTCTGGGACTTTCTCAAGTATACGTTCATCTGGATCAAATTTCGGATGATGTAGATCGTATTTACTATTTGAACCAATAAATGCAAACACACCAGGATGATTAGCTAATAAACCAGAAAAATCTTCGCCAATCGTATATGGATTCTCTAATTCAATGATGTTATAACCGACCTTTTTAGCGGCTTCTTTAGCATGTTGCGTTAAGTACGCATCATTGACTACCGTTCCTGGAAGTCTAGTGTAAACAACTTCAATTTCTACATTAAATAATTGCTCTAACCCTTGGGCTATCTCATGAAATCGTTGTTCTATATAATTTTGAATCTCAGGTTTAAACGAACGCACTGTGCCTTGGACATAAGCTTGATCAGCAATAACATTCCATGTATTACCAGATGATACTTCTCCAACCGTCACTACCGCGCTATCAAAAGCCGATATATTTCGACTTACAATCGTTTGTAGACTTGTAATTAATTGACCGAGTACCATAACTGGATCATTACCTTGTTCAGGTTTCGCAGCATGTGCACCTTTACCGTGAATTTTAAATTCAAAACGATCAACAGCGGACGTAATAGGCCCAGCCTTAATTGCAAATTCTCCAATATCTAATGTTGGATAGTTATGGAATCCAAGAATAGCTTTGACATCATCCAAGACGTCTGTCTCTGCAATTGCTTTAGCACCATACCCCGTTTCCTCTGCAGGTTGGAATATCAATTTCACACGACCTTTAAGCGTTTGCTCTTGTTCTTTTAATTTAGTGGCAATAGCTAAGATGCTAGCCATATGAATATCGTGGCCACACGCATGCATCACGCCTTCATTAGTTGAAGTGAATTCATGTTCAACTTGCTCTGTAATCGGTAACGCATCTATATCTGTACGTACAGCAATACATGGTTCTCCTTGACCAATTTCAGCTATGAGACCTGTTTCTAAAGGAAGGTCAATGATTTTAATATTATATGCTTGTAATATACGTTTTATACGTTTCGTCGTTTCGTATTCTTTCTGAGATACTTCAGGAAATTGATGAAATGTTCGTCTCCAATTGACATAGTCATTAAACGTTGTCATATCGATTGTCGTCCTTTCTTTTTGAAAATAAAGTGAATACCATAATAAATCAATGTCCCTATAACGACACCAATAGCTAAATTGTGAGACATTAAAATTAAAATCATCGTTATCATCATAACGATGCCATGTGTAATTGGCGCTTCTCTCAAATGTTTAAATGTACGTCTATCAAACGTATTTAAGGATATCGTAATAAGTACCGATGCCAAAACTGCCATAGGAATTAATCCTACAATTGGGCCCAAAATGACAACACAAGATAAAAGAAACATTCCAGTAATCAATGTCGCTAACCGTGTTGTGGCGCCCATTTTAAAATTAAACTTTGACTGACCTACTAAAGCGCTTGAACCATAGCCACCTAGAAATCCAACTAACACATTAGCTAACCCTTGACCCATCACTTCACGATCTTTATTCGATTCACTTTGCGTTATGGTGTCCATCATATCGTTAGTAAGATTGGTTTGAACGACAGAAATGATAGCCATGGTTAATGCATATAACATGATAATACTAAGTGCATGTGCATTTAGTAATTCTGTATAAACAGAAGGCTTAGGGAGGGTGAGTCGAATTTGTGCTAAATCATGTACCAATTGAACATTGGGTTTAATTAAATAACTTACTACTGTTAATACGATGATGGCGATTAGTGGCGCCGGTATCAATCGTATCAATTTCGAGGATAGATAAATGATAAGAAATGTTGCAATTGCTACATAATACGTTGCAGTTGTAATGCCAAAGATATATTTTATTTGTGTCGTAAGTAGTAAAATCCCCAACGCATTCATAAATCCTATAACGACAGTATCGGGAATATGATGGAGTATCTTATCAATACGACATAACCCAAAGATAATCAAAATGATGCCCATAACAATTGTTGACATAACTAAATAATGAACATTGTATTGTTCAACAAGTGGTGCACCTACAATAGAAATACCACTACTCGGACCAGATACCATACTAATCCGTTCTCCTAATAAACTTATAAACAACATCATTAATCCACAACTCATCAGCCCTACAGTAGGACTAATATGCACGATAAACGAGAAAGCTATAGATACTGGGAGTAATGCTAACCCCATTAAGATACCAGCCAAGATATTTTGTGCAACATCACCACGCCATTGTTGCTTATAGCTTAATCGTTTCATTACCAGTCACTCCCCTATTAGTTTATATCGTAACATAATTGTCAAACTTTTCTATCAATTCAAATTTAAAAAAGAGCGCAACAGGAGTGGGACAGAATTCTTTTTAAATTCGTTGTCCCAGCCTCACGTTCCGCTCTCACATATATGAATACATGATTTATAAGCAATTGATACGTCATCGATAACGGTATAATCTTATCATTCACGTTAATTATTGATACTTATACTAAGAAATGATGAATTAAATTTGCTGCTAATTTAGATGTACGATCATCTACATCATAGTCAGGATTGGTCTCTGCAATACTAATGGAAGATACCTTCTCACTTAATATGATTCGTTTACTAATTTCAAATACTGAATGCGGATATAATCCCAACACACTTGGTGCACTAACGCCCGGCGCAAACGCACTATCAATCACATCCATACATATCGTAAACATAATCGTATCGTGATCGTGAATAAATCGTTCTACTTTATCTTTAATGGTTGGTGATACTTGATGTAAGAGTTCATCCGCATACACATAGATAACATCGTTGTCTTTCGCATAATCATACAATGCGCGCGTATTGCCACCTTGAGCTAATCCTAGTACTAAATAATCAGCCTTATCATCATTATCTAGTATTTCTCGAAACATCGTGCCAGATGTAGGTGGTTCATCAGGTCGTGTATCGAAATGCGCATCAATATTTATAATGCCAATTGAAGCATCTGGATAGACATCTCTTGTCGCTAAATATTGGGCATAGGCAATATCATGTCCACCACCAATGAGAAAGGCTTGCTGATGTTGTTGAATAACTTTAGCGGATAACTGTGCCATCTCTTGTTGCGTCTCTCTTAGACAGTCATTCGTATGTGAGACATTGCCATAGTCAACAAGCATATCACACTCACTTAAATCCGGAAGTTTCGCAAACTCACGTTTAATAGCGTCTGGTCCTTTTCTTGCTCCGACTCTCCCCTTATTGTTCTCTACACCTTTATCAACCGCATATCCTAAGAAACCAACGCCTGTCTTCTCTCCTACATTTTCCATTTTTTCTAAATTAGCAAATTGTACTGTTTGAAAATGTCTAAACTGTTTGGGATCTGTGTCGCTATCTAAACGACCTGTCCAAAGTTGCGGATTACCTTGTGTATACATTTCATTGCCCCCTATTGATTTACTCTATACCATTATCTTACACCACAATGTAATGCATCGTTAATGTTACGTTATACTTTTGCTTACCCTTTTCAAATTAATTTAAGACATTAAAAATTGTTTTCAATCATATAAAAATAATTCAAGACTATTACATTTTAATGATATTTAAAATGGACAATTTATTTATACCCTTGTAATATGTATAATATTAAAGAAAGAGTTTTTACGGTTACCCTAATGGAGGTTACATAAATGAAGACGAATCGTATATCAGGATTTCAATGGGCGTTAACAATATTCGTATTCTTCGTAGTTACGATGGCGCTATCATTAATCCTACGAGATTTCCAAGCAACAGTAGGTATCAAGCGTTTTGTATTTGATCTTACTGACCTTGCACCGTTTATCGCAGCAGTTGTTTGTATTATTGCATTTAAAGATAAACGTGCTCAATTAGCTGGATTAAAATTTTCAGTTGATATCAGAGTTATTGAACGTATATTACTAGCACTAATTTTACCGCTAGTGATTTTCATGATTGGCATGTTTAGTTTTAATACTTTTGCCGATAGTTTCATTTTATTACAAGCAACTGATTTATCTGTATCAGTGCCAACAATCATTATCGGTCATCTTTTAATGGCACTTTTTGCGGAATTTGGATTCCGTTCATATTTACAAAATATTGTTGAAAATAAAGTGAATACATTTTTTGCTTCAATCATTGTTGGTTTAATTTATTCTATTTGGGCAGCAAATACAACTTACGGAATGGAATATGCAGGATATCACTTCTTATATACATTCATGTTCTCAATGATTATTGGTGAATTAATTCGTGCAACAAAAGGACGTACAATTTATATTGCAGTTGTATTCCATGCCGCAATGACATTTGCGCAAGTGTTCTTATTTAGTGAAGAAACTGGTGACTTGTTCTCAATGAAAGTCATTGCTTTGAGTACAACATTAGTGGGTATTATCTTTATCATTTTAAGTTTAATCATCAGATTTATTGTATATAAAACAACAAATCGTTCACTAGATGAAGTCGAACCTAACAATTATTTAGATCATGTGAATGATGACGACATTACAGACTCAGATAGTGAAGATGTAGCTGATGACACAAGTGCTGACAAAGAAGACAACAAGACCGTTCATCCTAACAACGATGACAGTGTAAGTCACGCATCACAGTCTGAGACATCTTCAAGTAGTTCAGATGTAGAACTTAAAGAGAATACGGCTTATAAAGAAGAAAGACGTTCATCTGTTGTTGATGATGCCAAAGATGAAATCGACCATGTAAATGACACAGCGAATCATAAAACGGATAAGTAAAGCTTATACGCCTTGTGATTTCTTATAAAGACTCACAAGATATTAAAAAAGCCTAGGACATAATTAATATGATGGTGCTATTTTGCAAATTCGCAGTAGCTGACTGAACTGAAAATGCACTTAAATCAAGCTTTTTTCAGTTCTAGTCATCCTTGCGGGGGTGGGACGACGAATTTTAAAAGAATTCTGTCCCACTCCCTTATTATTCGTTTAAACTCGTTTTATTTATAATTTTAACCCCATCTTGTGTACCAACAATCACTTGATCAGTAATATTTAAAAAATATCCTGTTTCCAAGACGCCAGTTAAATGAATTAAATAATCATGAAATGTAAATGGATCAATCTGTTTATTTAATTGACAGTCTAAAATATAATTCCCATTATCAGTAATAAATGGTACATCATCACTCATACGACGCTCTGTCACGACATCTTCATACATTTCAATTTTTTTAGCAATATGTAACCAATTAAATTTATCTACTTCGACTGGTAGTTTAAAACCTTCACCTAAATAATTAACGAGTTTGCTTTCATCCGCTAAAACAACAAATCGATGCGCCATTTCATCAATTACTTTTTCACGAAATAAGGCACCGCCACCACCTTTAATTAAATTAAGGTTAGGATCAACTTCGTCAGCGCCATCTATAGCCAGGTCAACGTGATCAACATCATTGATATCAACAATATGAATATCTAACTTCTTCGCAATTAATGCACTTTTATTAGAGGTACACACACCTGTAATATTTAATTGTTCATTATGAATTCTTTCAGCAATCTTTGGGATAAGCAATTCTATTGTGCTCCCCGTACCAATTCCTAGTATCATATTGTCTTTAATTTGAGCTACAGCATCATCTACTGTCATGAATTTAAGTTCTTTAGCATCTTTCATCTTAACTGTGACCCCTTTTCAATTATACTCAACTATTATTTTACATGACGTTGAAACAAATACCTAGTTCAATATGAGAAATTCTTTTATCATTTTTCTTATCTTTTAATTGTGAGTATAGTAAAATTTTGCTTATTAACTTTATCTGGGGGGAGAAGGCAATGATTTCAGTCTATGCAATTTCAGTAGGCAAAATTGAACAATTAGATTACGGTCAAAAAAGAGAAATGCGATCAGCTTTAAACAAGGCACCTATTTCAGGAAAAATGTGGTTATCCAAAACTGGCTTTGCAGAAGATGAACAAGCGTACAAAGACCATGGTGGGCCTCATAAAGCAGTATGTTGCTTTAGCAAATCGCATTATAACATGTACAAACATGCGTTGGACACAGTTCCAGATTATGCAATGTTTGGTGAAAATTTAACTGTAGAAGACTTAGATGAAGCAGATGTCTATTTTGGAAATCAATATCAATTAGGTGAAGCAGTGATTGAGGTGTCTGAAATTAGAGAACCGTGTTGGAAGATTCAAACTAAGTATGGCATTACAGATTTGGTTAAACGAATGACTTCGAGTGGCAAAACTGGCTTTTACTTTCGAGTCATACAAGAAGGCTATGTAGACCAAGATGATGATTTAAAATTAATCCATTTAGCAGATGAAACAACACGACTCTCTGTACAAGAACTGAATGAAATTTATTATAACGACCGCAAAAACGTCAATCGATTGCGCTATGCGTTACAAAATCCATATTTAAGTGAAACTCGTATAGCTAAATTACAAAAGCTATATCATCATGCACTTAAAACAACTTCATAAATGACTAGTAAGGGACAGAAGTAGAAATACGATTTTCACAAAATTTATTTCTTCCTCTGTCCCTTACTATTTTTATATTATTTTTCGGCTACGTGATACATTGTCTTAGCGTAAAATGTGTCATTCGCTTTTAAAATAGATTGTGCTTTATTACCATACACATTAATATCATTAGGTAAAAATTGCGTTTCTAGAGATACACCTGAGTGCGCTTTATAAATATTAAAATCACTATCCCAACTTGTCGTATCATTAAACGTAAAGATGACGACATTCGGCATTGTTGTAGTAACATCTAATAAGAACTCATCATTCTCAATGAAAAATTGCTTATTTCCAACATCGAATGGATGATCCAACCCATTTCTTGCACCAACCTGTTCTTTCAATTGGGCATTATCTGAGTTAAAAATATCACTAAACGAAATGCAATTTGATTTAAATATATTTACTAAATCAATTGGACTTGTGCTTGTAATTAAATTATGACTGTCAACTGGATACATATTTAATTGTTCACTCTTAATCTTGTGATTATCTATAACATTGTTATCTCTATTTAAATTGAAATAGACGTGATTCGTTGGATTAAATAGTGTATCTTGATTCGATTGTGCTTCATATTCTACTGTCCATCGGTGTTCTACATCATATGTATGAATCACTTTAATAAACATATCTCCTGGGTACCCATCTTCCATAGACTTAAGTTGAACAGTAAAGGTAATTTTTATATTTGTAATGTTATCTTGGATGTCGTAATTAAAAAGTCTTTGATCTAAACCATTACTGCCACCATGAAGGTGATGCAGGTGATTATTAGCTTCAAGTTGATATGTTTCACCATTTAAATTAAAACTGGCATTACCAATACGACCTGCATAGCGACCAATTGTGGCACCAAAATGAAAAGGATTAGATGGATAAAATTCATCCGCTTCAACTTTATTGCCTAAAACGATGTTGTTATCATGGTATTTCCACGAAACGACGCGCGCACCAAAGTTGGTGAATACAATATTCGTTTCATCGTTATCAATTTTGATTAAGTCAATACCATGTCTTTGCTTTTCTACTTCAACTATCATTACTTACGTCTCCCTCTTAAACACGCTTAATCAGGTTCTGTTCGGTAATATCATAACGCATACACCAATCACACAGATGCATGCCCCAATTAGATCATACTTATCAGGTGCTTGTTTATCGACAATGTATGCCCATATTAAGCTCATTACAATAAACACGCCACCATAAGCAGCATAAACACGACCGAAAGTTGGAAACGACTGGAATGTTGCAATGACACCATACATCATTAATATAACGCCACCTATAAATCCCAACCAACTTGATTGTCCTTCCCTTAACCACAACCAAATTAGATAGCCACCACCAATTTCACAGAGACCTGCTAATAAAAAGATAAAGATTGAATAAAGCATAGAAATGACCTCCAACGATTACTAAAGTTAGCCTCATTGTATCAATCCAATCATACCTTTATCTATTTAAATTTTAAGCACTGACTTTTCCACATACATATTGTTACACTTTTTTTATTAATATTCCATAGATTTTATATAAATTAAAAAATGAAAACGCTATCTATTAGGAATTTAATAGATAGCGTTTAATGACTATTTTATTCATCATGCAACTTACATAAGTGCTTCGTCTTAACTTTGACAATAAGCAATAGAATGACACTATATATGAGTGCTATGATAGCGACTAAAGGGAATCGATGCATGGCGAATTCAATAATGACATCGATTACACTCACAATGCTTAATCCAATCATTATCCAATTAAAAATTGTCGCATAGACATTTAATATGACAAATTTTTGTTGTTCATCAGCATATCTATAATTGGGGATTAAATTCAATATGCCTCTTGGTGTAGCGCCACGATTCTCTAAGTTTGGTGTGTTCATATCTGTATATTTAATACGTTTATCATCAAACATATATAATGCAACTATGACACCGACACCAATGATTAGCCAACTTGGTTGAAATACCCACTCATAATGACTCGTATGATTAAGGTTCGGCGTTAAAATATTAGCGACAACAATGATATATATTATCCATACGATGAGATAAATAATTCTTTTTAATTTGGCGTAATGATTGAGTTTTGATTTGTCACTAAAATCATGAACATAAATATGAATGTCATCTATGGTTTCTGAATGAATCGTTAATTTACACACGATAACAATTAAAAGAAATACACTACCAATAAAAAATGGTGAAAGATACTCACGTTGCAAATCATTAAACATTGCGAAGGCGGTAGTGGCGCATAAGAAATTTAAACTTAAGATGCCAAGTTTTGCTTTCAATGTTATGATTTGTTCTTTCAAAGCGTTATTATCTTTAATCTTCCTCATCCTCCCAGAATAAATCATTTAAAGTCACTTCTAGTGTTTTAGCGATATTAATACATAATTTTAATGACGGATTATATTTGTCATTCTCTATCATATTGATGGTTTGACGTGATACACCAACCGAACGTGCAAGCTCTAGTTGAGAGATTTTCTTTACACCTCGATATACTTTCACTTTATTCATTTTTCCACACTTCTTTCAACATCCCATATTCATCATCATAACGATTTAACAGGCTGATAGTCAATTATATATGACATATATATTAAGTCATTTCATTATTCGTTCACTTCAATTATAATTGCTATCATAATATATTGTCATTGTGTTATACCAGTCAAAACTTTAGCTTTATGATATACATGCATTTATTATTACAAGAAAGAAGGTGAATTTGTGGATTTTGTATCAAAACCGACGATAGAAACTGCTAAAGCGTTACTCGGTGTCAAAGTTATCTATCAGGACGAATTTCAAATGTATAGTGGCTATATAGTCGAAACTGAGGCTTATTTAGGATTTTCAGATCGTGCTGCTCACGGGTTTGGCGGGAGACAAACACCGAAAGTAACGTCACTCTACAAAAAAGGTGGTACCATTTATGGACATGTGATGCATACGCACTTATTGATAAACTTCGTAACACGAAATGAAGGTGTCCCTGAAGGTGTATTGATTCGTGCTATTGAACCTTTAGACGGCATTGAAGCGATGAAGCAGAATCGTAATAAATCAGGATATGACTTAACGAATGGTCCGGGTAAATGGACAAAGGCCTTTAATATCCCTAGGGCAATTGATGGTGCCACATTGAATGATTGTCGTTTATCTATAGATACGAAACATCGTAAATACCCAAGAGACATTGTGGAAAGTGCTCGAATTGGCATACCCAATAAAGGCGATTGGACAACTAAACCGTTACGATACACCGTCAAAGGCAACCCTTTCGTTTCTCATATGCGTAAATCAGACTGTTCCAACCCCGATGAAACTTGGAAATAAATAAAGCTAATACGCGTTATTTTTGCTCTAGAAATGTGACTTGCACGTCATATTCTAGAGCATTTTTTTACAAAATAATATTAATTGTAATCACTTTAAAAATTAATATTAGGATTAATTTTTTATACTTTTATAAACTTATTAAAAGTTCTTATTATACAAAAATCATAATTACTATCCTAGAAATCTATATTTTTTATATGTATAATGTTATATATGGGGATTTATAGCGCTTACATCAAGTGCTATTTATTTTTTAAATCGTTTCTTAAGGGGGCTATAAAAATGGAATTAGATGCAGTCACAACATTATGTCTCGCCTGTCTGTTATTTTTATTAGGTGAATTTATCGTCAAACACGTTTCATTTTTACAAAGAATTTGTATACCACCTCCCGTAATAGGAGGCTTATTATTTGCAATTCTAGTTGCGATCTTAGATACATTCAATATTATTCAAATTAAATTAGATGCTAGCTTTATTCAAGATTTCTTCATGATGGTGTTCTTTACTACCATTGGCTTAGGTGCATCATTCAAATTATTTAAAATTGGTGGAAAGGTATTAATATTGTATTTTGTATGCTGTGCTTTTCTAGCAATATGCCAAAACTTCATTGGTATCTCATTAGCTAAAGTATTACATATTAAACCATTATTAGGTTTAACTGCAGGTTCAATGTCAATGGAAGGTGGGCATGGTAATGCTGCCGCTTATGGTAAAACATTAGAAGAAAGTTTTAATATCGATTCAGCTGTTACAGCAGCACTTGCTGCAGCAACTTTAGGTTTAGTATTTGGCGGATTAGTAGGTGGACCTTTAGTAAAAGCACTCATTAAACGCTATAATTTAAAACCAGAAAATAGTGACGATACGTTTAAAGATTATAGTAAAGTTGAATCAAATGAAGTCCTGCACGGCAAATACGAACCAACGCAAGTATTCTTTATTCAATTAACCATTATTGCAGTATGTATGTCTGTAGGAACATGGATAGGCGATCAGTTTTCAAATTTAACTGGTCAAAGTTTACCTATGTATGTCGGTTCTATGTTTGTAGCCGTAGCAATTCGTAACATATCCGAATATGCGAACCTACAACTCATTGATTTAAAACTCAATGACCAAATTGGTGATGTGGCATTAGGATTATTCTTATCATTAGCATTGATGAGTATTCAACTTACGCAAGTATATTCTCTCGCATTACCACTTATCGCCATCGTCTTAGTCCAAGTTGTATTTATTTCATTATTTGCATTCTTTATTTTATTTAGAGTGCTTGGTAAGGACTATGATGCTGCAGTCATGGCCGGTGGTTTTATTGGTCATGGTTTAGGTGCCACACCAAATGCAATGGCGAACCTAGATGTGATCACTAAGAAATATGGAAGCTCACCTAAATCTTATTTAGTCGTGCCAATCGTTGGCGCCTTCTTAATTGACCTAGCTGGTGTACCAATCGTCATGGGCTTTATGAATATTTTTGGAAATTAAAATTGATGTTTGCACTATTTAAAAAGCAAGTTGAGCATTTGTACGCTCAACTTGCTTTTTTATCTAATATTAATTATTTTAGATTATCCTCGATGAATGTCTAAACCACGTTGGTCTATCCATGACATTAACTTCTGGTCGAATACTAACTTACTTTGTTTTAATTCACTAATATCTCTTGCATTTAACATCGTCATTATTGATTTCGTATGTGCAATAAATGATTCAACATATTCAATCGTTGTTGTAATGCCGCCATTTTCAACTTGGTTTAAAAATGGTCGAGACATCCCTACTGCTTTCGCACCTAAAGCCAAGCTCTTAACGACATCTAATGGTGTTCGCACACCACCACTAGCAAAGAAATTGAGTGAATCTTGATAAGCCGAACTTTCTAGTAAAGACTCAACGGTTGACTGTCCCCAATTTGCAAGATAGTCCATATCTTTGTTTGTGCGACGTTCATTTTCGATTGTGACAAAGTTCGTTCCACCTTTACCACTTACATCAACATAAGTCACACCTACATCAATTAAGTCTTTGTATAATTCTTTACTCATGCCGAAGCCAACTTCTTTAATAATGACCGGCACATCTACACGTTGAACGATAGATGCTACATTATCTAACCATGTTGAAAATTCTCGGTTTCCTTCAGGCATAACGAGTTCTTGCGGTGCATTAACATGTATTTGTAGCGCTTGTGCATCTAATAATTTCACCGCTTCAACTGCTTTATCTACAGGAACATCTGCACCAACATTACTAAAAATAGTACCTTCTGGGTTAGTTTGACGTGCAATACTAAACGATTCAGCCATTTTAGGATTTCTTAACGCAGCATGTGTTGACCCTACTGCCATCGCTAACCCAGTTTCTCGAGCCACGATTGCAAGTTTCTCATTAATTTGTTTCGTCCACTCACTACCACCTGTCATCGCATTAATATAAATTGGATACGTCATATCAAAATCCGTCGTGTGACTTGTTAAGTCCACATCATTTACATTAATACTAGGGATGGAATGATGTACAAATCGCACTCGATCAAAGTCTGATTGCGGTGCATCACTTTGAGCCATTGCTATTTCGACATGTTCATTTTTCCTCTGTTCTCTTTGAAAATCACTCATCTTTGTACCTACCTTTACTTTAAATAATAAAATTTCAAATTATATTAGAACCATTTTTTTCTTTTGAAAAAGATAATCAATGCGATAGCTATAATTAACATGACCACCATACAAATAGGATAACTATAGTGCCATTTAAGCTCTGGCATGTACTCGAAATTCATGCCATATACACCTGCAATAAATGTTAAAGGAGAGAAAATAACTGACACTAACGTAAGTACTTGCATAATACTGTTCATTCTAAATGATGAATAAGATTCGAAGTTTTCTCTTATTTCATTAGCCATCTCTTGTGATGTTCTGATGATATTATTCTGTTTAATAAGATGGTCGTCGATATGTTGAATATACATTGAATGCTTACTATCTACAATTAAATTACCTTCTGTTTTAATGGTATTTACCAATTCTTGCATAGGGAACAATACCCTCTTAATCTTGATTAAATCGGATTTAATTTGAAAGACATTATCCATAATCTTTTTACTTTGAGTGTCATCTACATGCGCGTCTTCAAAGTTATACGTTTTATCTTCAATTGTATACACGAACTCAAAATATTTATCTACCATCATATCTAATATATGTATCACTATATCTGCACAATCTAAGTCAGGATCATGATGATGTGCGTTCATCTTTGCCACTTCATTTAATGATTCGAAATGTTTATGATGATACGTAACCAGTACTTTCTCATTTAGAAATACATTCAAAGAGATTGGAGAAAAATCATCTCTATACATGCTATGAAAGACTAAATATTGATATGATTCATAGGATTTATATTTTACACGTGGTACACCAGTAATGGCATCCTCTAACTCTAGATAGTTAAATTCAAATTGACTGACTAAGTAATCATTCTCTGCTTGTGTTGCATTTTCAAAATCGAACCAAACAATTGTTGCTGCTTCAGGAATATCGTCAACACTGTCAACTTGTGTAAGTGATTGATTTTTAGTTTGATATCGAATCGTCATTGTCATTGTTACATTTACCTCCTGCATGACCATACGTCTTTCATTCTACCATGAATTAAATCATGTGTATGTGTTAATTTTATTTAGTAAAATAGAAGCATCCATATATGAGTGAGGTCTGATAAGATGAGCAATCCATTAGTTATTAACAATGTTGTACATGCATCTCAAATTGATCATAACAATCATATGCATGATTCAGAATATAATAAAGCATTTAGTGCAGCTGTAAACGAATTTAATTACACACATGGACTTTCTTTAGAAAAACGCGAAATCCTTCATTACACGATGTTTACATTAGAAGAACATACGACGTATCTTGTAGAGTTGTCCCTTGATTCCACTTATCGAATCGAAGTTTATATTTATGACTATGACTATAAACGTGTGCATTTCTTTTTAATGCTTTATAACAATAAGGATGAGTTAGCTGCAACGAACGAAGTCATGATGATGGGGATTGATGCTAACAAACGCAAGTCAGCACCGTTTCCAACCGACTATCATCAAAATATTGCGCGTTATTATCAACAGCAAGGTACGATCGATTGGCCTAAACAATTGGGTCATCAAATTGGCATACCTAAAAAGGAGAACTAAAACATGGGACGAACATTCCGCAATCAACTATTAGAATTATTATATGATTTAAACGATGATTTAAAAGTAGATTTAATCGCACTCAATACGACAAAACAATTATTTATGAACGGTCCAAGTCAAGAATTACTGAAAAGAGCATTTAATATAAGTTATCATCAAGGACAAAAGCAAGCAATTGAAGCTCTACGAAATATCACTGAAGCGGAAAATGATGATCAACACTTACAACATGTTGTGCATCGTTATATCAATGAATTCACTGATGCTTCTTTAAATTTAAATGCATTATCGGAACAACAACTGGCATCACAAACAGATTTAGCCCAAGTGATAGATAACCATTATCATCACTTAGGCCAAAAACAAATCATGTCTCAAGTACAGCACTTGCTTAAATAGTATTAATGTAAATAGATACGAATAATTTATGATATAGAAATAGAGGAGCGCATAGGACAACATTCTTTTTAAATTCGTCGTCCACTCCCATTCTGCTTTGTTTGTAAAATTGCTTGGTGAAACGCTCTTTGTTGGAGCCCCGCATGCAAAGCATACCAGTGCAAACGCATACTGAATTTGCTTGTTTTATTAATTCAGTCGATTACGACGCATTTGCTACGTTGCCCATATGATGTTGAGGATTTCAAACGCTAAACGTTATTTAATTTAATACCCATTATACGTCAATCGTTTTAGCGATTTGTTTAATTACTTTGTGAGATTCATGTATAGGAAATAATGGGAAATCATGGAACATTTTAGGATATTCAAAGAATTGAACAGATTGGCCATTGTCCTCCATATTATAGACAAAACGTTTCATATCTGGATAGTAAATTTCTCTGCCACCACCAAATATCACAACTGGTGGTAAATCTTGAAGTTGTCCATAAATAGGTGAAATTAATGGATTAGCCAAAGCTTCCCCTTGCGTCCATACATTGAATATGCGATGTAAACCATCTCTATTTACGAATCGATCTTTATTCATTAAGTCCTCAGTAATTTCTGGGTTAGTTAGCGTCACATCTAACATTGGTGACAGTAGATATACTTTATTAGGTAGTGGTTGCTTTTTAGCTATAAGTTGTTGAACGTAACTTAAAGCTAAAGCGCCTCCTGTACCATCGCCCATAATGACAATGTGTTTTGGATCTACTTCTTCTAATAAAGACTGATACACAGCATCTATCGCATTAAATGTGTCATCCATATGGTGTTCTGGCGTTTTAGGATAAATAGGCAGTACGACTTCATACAATGTACTTAGTGTCAGTTTATCCATAAATCTCCAATGAAATGGAGAGGGTTGTAGTGTATTATAGCCACCATGAATATAAAGTATTTTCTTTTTTGTTTCATGGCGGAAGTTGAATCTAAATACTTGCATCTCATCGAGTGACAACTTATCTAAATTAGACTTAACATTTAAACTTGAAGGTTGTTTATGTTTAGCTTGATTAATGTCTTTTCTCTTATCCATAAACTTATCAAAATCCGAATCATTATCAAACAATATTGAGCGGTTGTGCAGTAAGTATCGATTGATGATTCGATTAACCATGTGTGATCTCATAAAATTCTACCTTCCTTAATTAATAATAAATTACTTAAACGTTATTACATTAAGCTCAAAAAACGATATAATTGAAATTACGTTCTAAAAATTCTCGATTAATTATTTAATATAATATTGTTATTTGCATATTAAATTCAGTATAAATTAGTCAAACTTAGAAAACAATGAATTATAGTAAAGGAGTTAGAAAAGTGTCAGAAAGAAAAACAATCCAATATGATGATAGACCACCTATTCATAATCAATATTATCCTCGTTCTCATCGTTACAATCGAAAAAGAAGATCTTGGGTGAGTTTGATGATTCAAATGATTATTTTCGTATTAGTAGCTATCACTGGTTATAGTATGTATAAACAACCTATCTTCAATTTAGCCTTTGCCAACCAACCTATCTTCAATTTAGCCTTTGCCAACCAACCTATCAGTTATGCTCAAATCAAAGATTTTCAAAATACGGTTACACAAATAGGCGCACTCAACATTAATTTAAGTCAATTAACTAATTTAGAAGACATAGCCAATCGCCTTGTATTAGTATTTAATGTATTTTTTATTTTAGCAATTATAAGTTTGATCATCTCTGCTTTAACGATAATCTTTAATCGAACTTTACTAAAGCTTTTTAATTTTATTATTATTTCTATTATGCTCATAATGTCCATTTATTTTGGTTACGCCATACAAGTGATTGGTCAACGTATTGCAGATAAATTACAAAGCTTTTCTTTGAATGTTTCAGCTAACCAAATTATTAATGAAGCTGACGCCATTCATAACGCGCTCATTCTATTAGTATGTAGTTTAGCCTTATTAATAATTAGTTTCTTTTTTAGAAATCGTAAAACAAATCAATACACTATTAAATAATCTCACTTATGCCATTGTAGACGTTAAACTCAAGTCACAATGGCTTTTATTGTTGTAATAAAAAAAGTATCGATCACACTTATCAAAGTGTACCGATACTTTAAAAATAATGTCCCCCAACATCATTTTATTTAAATTTATTACTTTCCGCATGCATCATTCTTTCATGTTCCGCATCAGCGCCTTTTTTGCCTTTTAAGAATAAACTTAAAACAAATGCTAAGAAAGCTAATCCAGTCGCAATCCAGAATGCATCGTTAATGCCTTCGATATATGCAAGCTGATTAACATATTTCAAGATAGCTTGTAATGCTTCAGATTGACCGCCATATTGTGCCGCCATTTGACGTACATGATCTTGAATCACAGGGTTTGTTTTATCTAATTCATCTGCAAACGCACCAACATGATTTGTTGTTTGCGTTGTCATAACAGTAACAAGAATCGCCGTACCAATTGAACCTGCTAATTGTCTCATTGTATTAAGGAATGCGTTACCGTGAGAGATTAGTCTTGGTGGCAGTGCGTTAATCGCTGCTGTCATAAGTGGCATCATAACGAATGCCATACCAAATGATCGAATAACATAAATACTCATAATATGAAGATATGGTGTATCCATATTTAATTTAGTAAGTTCCCATGTTCCATAAGTCATTACTGCTATACCGAATAATGCTAATGGTTTTAAACCGATTGTATCAAGTAGCTTACCAGTAATTGGGCCTAAGATACCCATTACTAACGAACCAGGAAGTAATAATAATCCTGAATCTAGTGCTGAGAAGCCACGTAAGTTTTGCAAGTAAATTGGTAATAAAATCATACCACCGAATAAACTCATCATTACAACCATATTAATAATAGTTGTAAGTGTAAATGTTGATGATTTCAACACTTCAAGGTTTAACATTGGTGCTCTCATTGTTAATTCACGAATAACGAATGCAACAATAAATATTGCACCAATAATAAACATAATTACAATTTCAGTTGAACCCCAGCCTTTATTTCCGGCTTCACTGAAACCATATAATAATGCACCAAATCCAATCGTACTATAAACAATACCTTGATAATCGGCTCTTGGATTTGTTGTTTTTTGGTACAGTCTGAACCAGAAGTAACCAAAAATCATTGCTGCAATACCTAGGAAGAACATACCATAGAACATAACATTCCAATGATAGTTTTGTACGATATAACCTGATAACGTAGGTCCAATTGCTGGAGCCAATATCATTGCTATACCCATTGTTCCCATTGCAACCCCACGTTTTTCTGGTGGGAAGATTGTAACGATGACGTTAGAACCTAATGGCATTAATACACCAGCACCAATGGCTTGAAGTACACGTCCCCCCATCATCATTGGGAAGTTATTCGAAAGTGCACAGACTAAAGACCCAATCGTGAATAATAAAAGTGCAATAATAAATAACTTACGATACGAATATTTATTAAATAAGAATGCACTAATCGGGATTAAAATACCATTAACTAACATGAAACCTGTCATCAACCATTGTCCAGTTGATGCCGAAATATTGAATTCTGTATTGATTTTAGGCAATGCAACGTTAAGTAATGTTTGGTTTAAGATGGCAATAAACATACCAAACAACATTGCAGCTAAAATTTTATTTCTTGTAATCCCTTTTCCAAACACAAAATCTTCTTTTTGTTTTTTGATGCGTTCGTTAACGCGTCCTTCTTGAGAAGCGGGATTAATTGGTTCATAAATTGAATCTTTTGGTAGATGTTGATTATTTACATCATCATCTTGTTTATCATCCTCAGTAGCATCATCAGAATAATGTAAGGAATGTGATGCTTGCTTTTGCTCAGGATGTATTTGCTCTGAGGCATGATCTTGTTGATCTTGTTCATTCTCGAAATGATCTTTGCGTTTATCATTTTCAATGTGTCGATTTTCTGTGTTTAAGTGACGAAATTGATGATCATCATGGTGAGCATCTTGCGTACGTTCTGACGCTTGATCTCGGTCTAAGTCACTGATTTTAAATTTAGATGGATTACTTTGACTTTTAGATTCTTCATTTACGTGTTGTCCCTTAGTTTGGTTCTTACGTTTCTTGCGTGATTTCAACACAAGAACGTTAACTAAACCAACTAAAATGACCGCTAAAACAATATATCCAACAATGAAGGTCGTTGTCATTCTATGACCCCCTTAGTTTTTATGAATTTTAACTTCAGCATTCATTCCAGGAACAACATTTTTAGATGGTGCAGAATCTAAAGAAATTTTAACTGGTACTACTTGTGATACTTTAGTGTAGTTACCGTCAGTGTTAGATGATGGCATTAATGAGAAGCTAGCTGCAGTCGCTTGGCCTACTTCTTCAACTTTACCGTCAATATCAGAATCTTGACCGTCAATAGTTACATCAACTTTGTCGCCTTTTTCTACACTGCTAACATCTTTTTCGTCAATATTTGCTGTAATATATAAATCATCTAAATTGTAAGCATAAGCAATTGGTGAACCTGCTTGTGCAACTGAACCTTCCATACCACTTGTTTTAACGATTGTACCGTTTTGTGGCATTTTGATATCCATAGTTTGTGACTCACCACTTTGGCTTTGACCACTCACTTCTGCTACTTTGTCACCTTTTTTAAGTTTGTCCCCTTGTTTTGCATCAAGAGATTTAATTTGACCTGAAGTTGGACTAGAGATTTGAATTTGATCTCCATCAACTTTGGCATTATCAGTTGTTACATAACTTGTAGCATTATGATATAAGTAGAAACCTACGATACCGACTACAACTAGAACAACGATAGTGATGATATTAATTAACACCATTTTTTTCATTGAACATTTCCTCCTATTTGCTTTTCAAAATCACTTTTAATATTATAAAGACATATACATAAAAATAACACCAACAATTATCGTTAAATTGTCGGCTATGTGAAGTTATAGATAAATTAGGTGACACGATGAAACAAAATGCTAAATATAAAATAATCAAAAGCTTAATCGATTTATTAGAAATTCATCCCATTGAAGATATATCCATCAAGATGATTTGTGCAAATAGTAATGTCAATCGCTCAACATTCTATGATCACTTTCAAGATAAATATGATTTGCTATCTAAAATTCAAAATTATCATTTAAATAAATATGAACATCTACTAAACGCATTTTCTTTTAACTTCGATAACATTAAAAAGAATCCTGAGAAAGTTTATAAATTCTTTCATATTATTTTAAAATATATTTATAGAAAGAAAGCATTTTACCATGCCATTTTTATTTCTCATCCAAACAAAGCATTAGTAATGGAATATATTGAGATTACGAAACAATATTACACAAACATTTTAGGAGAAAATCATACAACCATTCAAAATGTACCCTTCTTTATTACGTACACAATGAGTGGGCAAATCGGTGTAATATTAAATTGGTTACGATTAGGGTGTCAAGAAAGTCCTGATGAGGTCACAAGTGCGTTACTCGCTAACACGTTAAAAGTTCAAAGATAGTCGTATGGAAGTTTAAAAGTCAATATCAAACAAAGTAGCCAATCAATGAATGAACCTTTCATTGATTGGCTACTATGTTTATGCTTTATCATGTTTGAACACTTTAACATTTAATAATTGTAAAATAATAAGTAACATGGCTGTGAGACTAATTATAATAATGTACGGCATGCTATTATATTCACCTTTTAAATTAACAAGCGGTGTGACAAGTCCGCCTAATAACGATTGCAATAATCCTAATAAACTTGATGCACTTCCGCTTCCAGTCGTACACTCTTCCATTGCAATTGAAAATCCTAAAGTTGCTACACCAGTTACTGGGGCAACTAATACAATAAACCCTATAACTAATAATGCAAAATGCCAGTGATTCAACAATGTTAGTGACACGATAACGACGCCTAAAATTTGAACAACTGTAAATGCACGTAACAATGCTTGTGGATGAAAATAGTCTACCAGTTTACCTGCAATTTGACTTGCAATGATGAGTGTAATGCCTATGCCAGCAAACATCCAACTGAAATGTAATGGTGAAACACCGTATATTTTTTGAACTAAAAATGGCGACGCTGATATATAACTAAATAACATAATAAATGTAACACCTTGTATTAACATTGGTAACACAAATCGAGGTGTCGTAAGTAAACTTTTAAAATTACTAAAAATGACTTTAACTCCACTACTATCACGTTGGGCTACTGATAAAGATTCAGGAACTTTAAATACTGAGCCTAGTACCATTAACACACCAAATATCGTTAAAATGACAAATACCATTCGCCAAACAGCAAAACTTAAGATTAATCCTCCTAAAGCCGGTGCTACTACAGGTGCGACACCATTAACAAGCATGAGTAACGCTAAAAACTTCGTCAGTTCGTTCCCACGATACATGTCACTCGCAACGGCTCTTGATATAACCGCGCCAGCACCACCTGTAAATCCTTGAACAAATCTTAGAAATATCATAACCCAAATATTCTCAACGAATACTATACCTAAACTTGCTAAAGCGAATACAACCATAGAAATTACTAATGGTTTTTTACGTCCCATACTATCAGATATAGGACCTACAAATAAGTTACCTAATCCTAAACCTATCATAAATAAAGATAGTGTAAGTTGTGCATTAGCTGTCGTCGTATTAAAATCATTCTTTAATTCAGGTAGTCCTGGTAAAAACATATCTATCGATAAGGCACCTATGGCCGTTAAAGCACCTAATATAATAATAAATAAGGGTGAATGTTTTCTTTGGTTTTGCTCTATATCCATTAACGTATCCCACCTTTGTAGGTTTCATATTTTCTATGTATTAAAAAAAGAACGAGCGGGCGAAGGACGGAATGATTTATTCAATTCGTTGTCCCACCCCAGCTTGCGTTGCTTATAGTATTTCTTAATGACATTCTTTTTAGTAATCCCCGCATGCAAGTATGATTAAAACTGAGAAAAGCTTGATTGAAGCATTTTCTCAGTTTCGTCAGTGACTACGAATTTACAAAATAGCATCATTACATGATTGATAAGCGAGGCTTTATTGTTATAAGCAATCATATTAAACTATTTCTTATCCTAAACACTTGGTATTGTTCAATTTATTTTGAATCAACGAGTTGAAGATTCCCGGTATGATGATCCTCAGTTAATTCATAATCCGTAATTTCATATTGACCATTACTATTCAGATGCTGCACTTTAGTGTTAATCGTGTTACCTTGTTGACTGGCACTAATAATTTGTGGATTTATGAAAGCAGCTGAATGATTTAAATTATTTTCTATCATTTTATAGATGCTGGATTTATCTTTTAAAAATGTGCTTACTAAATTAAAGTTACCTTGAGAAATAGCGCTATTTAGTGTTAAAGAATAATTGTTAAAAAAATGACTCAATTTTGTTTTTAAGCTATTTTCTTCAGCTTCTTTTTCTTCAATATAATCACTAATCTCTTCATCATCAAACTCTAATACTGCACTATTAATATTACCTAAGTCTCTTGCTTTAATTGTTTTAGTCTCTGTACGGAATGTTTTTCCTTTAGCCTTTCCTAAGGCAGATACGGTCACATCTTTCGTTTGAGGATACGGTCCATACTCTCTAGAACGACTGTATTTCATTTGTTTATCATTAATTTCAACTTTTAGTGAGTTTTTGTCTAAGTCACTTTTTCCTTTTAATTTTACGGTTAATAGTGCTTCATTGAAATTTTCATTTACTTCAACTGTGTTTCCTTTACCATATCTAAAATCAAATTTAAGCTGACCGCTAAATGTGCCATACTCTGTTTCCTTTTTAGCATCAATAGAATATATGCCTGGAATATATCTACCAAGTGACGTTGTTTTATTGGCATCAGCAATAACAGTTTTCTTTTTACCGCCATCTTTGAACTCATATTTCGTATCAAGCTTAGGTTTAACAATTGCTTGTTTTGTTGGTGCGGTGTAACTCATATTATCAAATATGAGTAATCGAGTTCCGTTTTTACTCACACGTAAGTAATTATTACCCGCACGTGTTTTTAAATTAATTGCCTCTTTGGAATCACTTTTATTTAATGTTTCAACAGTTGATCTAATATCATGTGCAAATTTTTTCATACCGACTTCACTTCTAATGTAGTCAATATAGACGCTCGCTTCATCCGAATCGATATGAGAATTTTTAGAACTTAATAACGTTGCGACCTTTTGTGAATCATTATTATCAATAGCATTAACTAAAATTTTAGTTTGCGCGTCAGGCGTGTTATAATTCCTTACCAATAAAAATACAATGATGAGCAATATAATAATAAATGCAACGATTGCCCAAGGAATAAATTTTTTAATTTTAATATTTGATGTGTTGGTTTGAGAGGTATGGATTTGCTTGTCTTTGCTGTCTGATTTTTTATATTTCTTCCCACAATTAGGACACTTGTTCAAGTTATTATTGTCAATTTTCTGTCCACATTTCGGACATGTACTCATTTAGTCACCAACTTCCCCACTACTATATTAAATTTAACGATTGATATTGTACGTTCAAGTTAAGAATATGATATCTATTATATAATAATCGGTCTAAAGCTTCATACTAATTTAAACTTTTGAATTAAATTTTTTTACTCTTTCATCTATTATATATAATACACTTAACGCTTTCTCAATATCTTTACTTGATAAGTCTGCCACCATATCACTGACAATGTCACTAACAATCTCATTATTTTCTTCAGTATATTGACGACCTTTGTCTGTTAAAACAACATATTTCAGGCGTTGATCGATATTGTTATTAGATTTTTGTAATGCTACGAAGCCACTATCAATGAATTTCTTGATACGTCTACTCACCGCTGCTTTATTAACACCTTGCTTCTCAGTTATTTCTGTAATTGATAATGCATGATGATGGCTTAGTAATCTGAGTACATTGGATTGTTCCATTGAAATGCCATACTTACTTTGTTGATCTTTTAATAGCTTGGCGGTTAAAGTATTGGTATCATCGATGAATTGTTTCATAAATTCGATGTGGTTTCTAGAAATTCTGCTCATTGCTTTACTCCTTGTTAATTAGTCATCCATTACGTTTATACATACTCTGTTAAATCATATCAATAAACAATTCTCTTGAAAACCTCATTCCGTGGTTAATAGTTGCTAAATGGTAAGTGGTTCGATTACATTTATATATATATAAAGAAATTCGAGGTACTTCCTATGTTCGCAATTATTTTAGCTCTCATTGTGTTATGTATTGTAGTAGGTGTATTATTCAATGTAAAACAACTTTTAAATTTAACAACATTTATAATAACTGTCATATTGTGCATGATGATTACCGTCATAAATGTATTAACAATGACAATACCTACTACACTCATACTACTTATGATTATTACTACGCTTGGTTTACTACTGAAACATTATCATCTTTTTACACTTAAAAAAGGAAAAACATTTTTAAATAAAATGATAAAACATCTCATATTAGGTGTACTATTCACGGCGATTCTTGCATACCTTAGCACGATGCCCATTCCTATCATCAATGGCATCTTCCTATGGCTTACGATGATTGCTATAAGCACATGTTATGCATTCTTACTCTATATGGCTTGGTCTTCAGCTTTAGGTCGTATAACCACGCAAAATCAATACGCGTTAATTATGGTATTGGGTGCTGGTATATTCACAAAGAACGTTACACCGATGTTAGCTGATAGATTAAATCGTGCACTAAGCGTTTATCATCAACAAAAAGGGACATGCAACGTGCTTGTGAGCGGTGGCCAAGGGCCTGATGAACCAATATCTGAAGCATTGGCGATGAAACATTATTTAATTGATCACGGGGTTCCTGAGTCTAATATTATCGTAGAGGAACAATCAACCAATACCTTTGAAAACTTTAATTATTCTAAAAGAATCATAGGCAATCTATATAAACATCGTCCTAGTATACTTTGTGTCACAAGCCAATTTCATATTTTACGCGGCATGAGATTTGCACAAATAAATCAAATGAAAGTCGATGGTATTGGAAGTCATACACCCTATCATTTCTTTAATATTGCGTTGATTAGAGATTTCTTAGCACTTATGTATCAATATAAACTACTCTTAACCATTTACTTTGCAATTTTATTTTTTGCATCAATTTATATCTTATTTTAAAACATAAAGATGGGAGTTGGATAGAATTCTATACGAATTCATCATCCAACTCCCAATTGATTATGCTTGTATCATCGTTTAATGACATATGTTTGTCGTGCTCGCTTCTTGTCTAACTATTATTATACGATTTACTTTATACAATGATTAACTACTTCAATATTTGTACTTTTTATAACTCTATTTTACCATCTTCTATTTTAATCACTCTATCTGCATATTCAAATAATCTTTTATCATGCGTAATCATAATACCAATCATATCTTTGGTTTGAACTTGAGATTTAATCATTTGAACAACAGATGTCGCTCTATCCGCATCTAAACTTGCTGTCGGTTCATCCGCTAATATAATTTTAGGTTCATTCATAAAGGCCCTCATAATCGCCACACGTTGTTTTTCTCCTCCAGATAACAAATGTGGATAAACAGCTAGACGATGACTCAAGCCTATTTCATTGAGCAGTCTCTGCGCTTTCTCTTTAGCCTCTTTACGTTTACTTCCCGCTTCTTTAGCTACAATCGTTAATTGTTCCTCCACAGTTAAATAAGGTACGAGATGCGATGATTGAAAGATAAATCCGATATCATTTAATCTTAGACTGGTTTTATCTACATCATTAGAGAATAATTGCTTATCATTATATAAAATATCTCCACTTGAAGGACTTAATAATCCCCCTAAAATATTTAGAAGTGTTGATTTACCTGAACCAGATGCGCCACTAAGAATAATAAACTCGCCTTGATTGACCTCAAAGTTAATCCCTTTTAACACTTCTGTTCGAGCATCTCCACTACCAAATGTTTTAGTAATTTGATTAAGTTGTAATGTCATTATTCCATACCTCCAATTGCCTCTATCGGATCTACTCTTAGTACTTTTATAATGGATAGTAATGCACCTATTAATCCTACGATTAGAAATACGGCAATCATTAATAATACCTGACTATAATTTAAATAAAATGGCATTGTCACTGGCATAACCGTATTCAAAATAAGTATGACAATAAATGCTAAAATAACGCCAACCATTGTTGTTAAAACAATTTGTAGTAAAAGTGCAGTTAATAAATGTTTGGTCTTAATACCAATAGCTTTTAGAATACCTATTTGAGGGATCTTTTGAATCGTCATCACATAAAAGAATGCACTTAATACGATAGCTGTAATAACAAATAAGCTAATAATCATTAAATTAAGTGGCATTTGCTCTGCCTGGTAACTAGCAATGTTATCTGTTAACGTCTTTTCGTTCACTACTTTTATACCGTCTATTTGATTAAGTGACGCTTTGTCATCTTTATTTATATTTTCAACAGGGTAGAATGTTGATATTTGCTTATTTATTGATTCAAACGCTTCTTTATTCATTAATATCATTGAACTATGGGAATACATGGTTTCATTCATTATCCCGCTTATTTTATAGCGCGTGTCATGCCCTTTAAATGAAACGTAATCTCCAACTTTCAAATCATTTCCAGTTAATTTTTCACTTATAGCGATTTCATCTTGTTGAGTTGGATAGCTACCAGTTATAAGTTTTGGCTTAAGATGTTTTGGTGTGCTAAATGTAATAACATCTTGCTCGTCTTGATTGATTTTAAGTGTTTGTGTGCCTATTTGCGTGGCATCTTGATGAATGATATCTTCTATTTTATCTTTCTGAGACTGATTCATCTGTGAACTTTCTAACTTAGGCTCTTTATTATCTTCAACAATATAATGTTCTGCCGGCATATTGTTTAAATATGATATATTTTCTCGTGCTAATCCTTGTGCTAATCCGCTAATAAATAGAACCATACTTCCTAATAAAAAGATGATTAACATGATTAATGTGTAACGAAATTTATAAAATTTTATTTCTTTCCATGCTAAATTCATACTTACTACCTCCCACTGCTATTTCAATACACAGTTTAATGACACAATATGAACTGAATATGAACTTTAATGGAATTTGTTTTTTGATATAGTTATTCATATAATCATGTTAAATATATTAAAGGAGTAATAATGATGGTGAAGTGTTTAATTGTGGATGATGACTACAAAATATTACATTACGTTTCTCAGCATCTCGAAGCGGCTCAAATTCAAACCGTTACACATGCCAGTGGAGAAAACGCATTACAATACCTTACAAATAACCAAGTTGATATTGCTGTAGTCGATATTATGATGACTGGTATGGATGGATTTGAACTGTGCCAAGTGCTAAAAAATGACTACGACATACCTGTTATTATGCTAACAGCACGAGATGCGCTAAGCGATAAAGAACGTGCATTTGTGAGTGGAACAGATGATTACGTTACGAAACCATTTGAAGTGAAAGAATTACTATTTAGAATTAAAGCTGTACTAAGACGTTATCAAATTAATTCTCAAGATATTATAAAATTAGGCAATGTAACTTTAATTCAAGAATATATGGAAGTCATTGTTGGATCCAAAAATGTAAATTTACCTACTAAAGAGTTTCAATTATTATTTTTATTATGTGGTCAGCCAAAACATATTTTTACGCGCAACACATTAATAGAGCGCATTTGGGGGTTCGATTATGTGGGAGATGAAAGAACGATAGACGTACATATCAAACGACTACGTCATCGTCTAAATCAATTAAATGCCACGATTGAAATACAAACGGTTCGTGGACAAGGATACAAGGTGATTACCCATGTTTAAATCTCTTTATACACGTATTGCAATCTATACAATTACCGTTATTCTATTTAGTGCTTTAGTAAGCTTTCTATTCGCTAATATATATTACCATTTCAATTTAAAAGCACATAATGATACTAAGATAATGCGTACTTTAAAAGAAGCACGACAATTTCATGCCTCTTCAAATCAATCTGATAGTCAAGCCTATTTCAAACACCTAGGCGATATGAACTATCAAATTATGATTGTAGATCGTGCACATCATAAAACATTTTATGGTGAACCATTTCGCCAAGACACGATTTCAAACGCCGCGATCAACCAAGTTCTACAGGGCGAGGACTATCACGGTATCAAAAATAAGCCATTCGAATTATTTGTAACTGGATTTTTTGATAATGAAACAGATAATACTGTAGGCGTCCGCTTTACCCAAAATCATCAACCGCTTGCCGTGTTTATGCGTCCAGATATAGGCGAAACCTTTAGTGAGTTTCGTACTTTCCTTTCAGTATTATTAATTTGTTTATTAAGTATTTCAATCACCCTAGTTATCGCATCAACTTATTCAATCATTAAACCTATAAAAACGCTAAAGCAAGCAACAGAGCGTTTAATACACGGAGATTTCGATACACCCATTTATCAAAGTCGTCATGACGAAATCGGCACACTACAATATCGATTCGACGCTATGCGTCAAGCATTAAAACAAGTCGATGATATGCGACAACACTTCGTTCAAAATGTTTCACATGAAATCAAAACACCATTAACACATATTCAACGTTTACTTACAGAATTACAATTTACAGCGACGCAAGAAAAAAGGCAGACATACATTGATGAAATTCACGACGAAGTAACTCGATTAAGTAATCTCACAAAGGAATTACTTCTCCTATCAGAATTAGATAATGCCAATCATTTACGCTTTGATGATCATATACACATTACTACGATGATTAAAGAAATTATACGTCATGAGCAATTCGAATTAGATAATAAAGATTTAATGTTGTTGTCTGATTTAAGTGACGTTTATTTCCAAGGAAATAGTCGTTTATTACATCAAGCATTCTCTAATCTCATTCAAAATGCGATTAAGTACGCTTCTATTGGTGGTACAGTTGAAGTTAGTCTTTCTCATGAGCATAATGATTCAATTTTATTTAGTGTCAATAATGAAGGAAATACGATTCCATCAGAAACTCAATCACATATTTTTGAGCGATTTTATAAACTGAACGAGCAAGATAATAGTAATGGCTTAGGCCTAGCCATTACGCAATCAATTATTAAATTACACCAGGGCGAAATTAGCATGTCTAGTGACGTACAACGAGGTACTACCTTTACGATTAGACTGACATCAAACTTATAAATATATGCCATTTATATCATCATTTAAACCACTTACACAGTGAGAACGACCGGATACTTATTTTTACGCATACAGACTGGAGTATCACATGTGCTACGCTATTACATTTCATATTTAGCTATATTGGTTTACTGCCCATTGGTATTTTAGCTGGATGGTTTTCAATTAAAATTTCAAATATTTTGATATTCACATTTTATTTCATCATTATATATTTGATGATTTGGATTAAATCTTACTTTACAAACAAAAAGTACGTTACAGAAATTAATCGACAACTAAATAAAAGGGAGAAATAAAAATTGGCTAGTTACTCATGGAATTGAATTAGAGTAGCTAGCCAATAATGTGTTATCTATACAAACTAGTGCGATTATTTAACATTTAAATATTTTTGAATTTCTTTATTTACTGCACGATAAACGTCTTCATGTTCAGTTAATTTAAGACCGAATGAAGGTACCATTTCTTTAATCTTAGGAATCCAGTTTTTAAACTCATTACCATAACAACGTTGTAATAAATCAAGCATAATATCTACTGCAGTAGATGCACCTGGAGAAGCGCCTAATAAGGCAGCAAGTGAACCATCATCCGATGTGATGACTTCTGTACCAAATTGTAAGTTTCCTTTGCTATCTTCGGTATCTTTGATTACTTGTACACGTTGTCCTGCAACAATAACTTCCCAATCTTCATCTTTCGCATTAGGCACAAATACACGTAAATCATTCATACGATCCTCATGCTTTAACATCAGTTGTGAAATAAGGTACTTCGTTAAATCCATTTCTTTGATACCTGCTGAAAGCATCGTTAATACATTATTTGGTTTTACTGAACGTATTAAGTCTAAATTTGAACCTGTTTTTAAGAATTTAGGTGAAAATCCTGCAAACGGTCCAAATAATAAAGCACGTTCACCATTTACAAATCGCGTATCTAAATGAGGCACTGACATTGGTGGTGCACCGACACTTGCTTTACCATATACTTTCGCATGATGTTTCTCAATCACGTCTTTATTCGTGCAACGCAAGAATAAACCACTTACTGGGAAACCACCAATATGTTTTGATTGCTTAATACCTGTTTTTTGTAGAAGTGGTAAACTTGCACCGCCAGCCCCAATAAATACAAATTCTGATTCATATGCCTTGCTTTGACCAGAATTTAAATCTTTAACTGTCACTTTCCAGTTTCCATTATCAAGTTTCTCAATATTTTCAACTTCTTGTTTATAAGATACTTCTACATTTCTATCCTTTAAATTAGAAATAAGTTTCTTTGTTAATGCACCGAAGTTTACATCTGTACCACTCTCATCACGAGATAATGCTATAGGCACATGTGATGTTCTTCCTTCAACCATTAATGGAACCCATTCTTTAATTTTGTCACGATCTTCAGTAATATCCATTTTTTCAAATAGAATATTTTCTTTTAATGCTGCGACTCTGTTTTTAAGAAATTTCACATTAAAGATACCTTTAACAAAACTCATATGTGGCACAGATTGAATAAAGTTAGCAGGATTCTCTAATTGACCTGTTCTAACTAAATGTGCCCAAAACTGCTTAGAGACTTGGAATTGTTCGTTGATTTTAATTGCTTTCGTAATGTCAACGGAACCTTCCTTACCTTCTTTAGTGTAATTTAATTCACACAGTGCAGAGTGTCCTGTCCCAGCATTGTTCCAAACATTTGAACTTTCTTCACCAGATTGTTCTAATTTTTCAAATATTTTAATTTCTTTGTCTGGAGATAATTCTTTTAATAACGTTCCGAGTGTTGCGCTCATTATACCGCCACCTATTAAGATGACATCTGTTTTGCTATGTACTGAACTCATAACAATACAGTCCCCCTTTTTTTCACATCTTTAGTCGATAGGATATTGACCTTGGCTTAATAAATTAAAACGCTTTCTTTATTTATTAAAATTTTTAATATTAACTTTACGCTATACGTAAAATCGACTTTTTATGAACTAGTTTAATTATATACATAATCCCCCCATGAAAAAAGTGTTTACATAAAGTTTTCATCTTTTAATAGATAAAGCAGGGTCGATAAACGATTCGAATGATATTGCTATTACTATTAGACATACATAAGAAATGCTATAATTCACTATTATGAATCATTAGAGGTGTAACTATGAAATCATTCACATTTTTTATGCATAATGTCTATGCTTTAGGCGGAACTGTGAAAGCTGTTTCTGAATTAGCTAATACACTTTCCGACAAGGGGCATCACGTAGAAATTATTTCTGTTTTTCGTGCGCAAGACGAACCTTATTTTAAAATAAATAACAATATAAAAATAAAAACACTAATCGACTATCGTTTAAAACCTCAGAACATTAAAACAATCATTATGAATCGTATTAATAAGTATACTTCCTTATTGAAACCAACCGAAATAAACCATCATGAACCTGGATTAAATCAATTTTCAAAATACGTAGAAAATAAAATGATTAAAGCGATTAAAAAAGTAGATACAGATGTGCTTGTAGGTACTAGAGCGAGTTTTAATATTTTAATATCAAAGTATCATCCTAACGATGTGATGACGATTGGAATGGAACATATGAATTTACAAGCACATCCAGAACACTATCAACAAGATATACTTGATGCGTGTCGTAAATTAGATCTTATTACAACGTTAACGAAACAAGATCAGTTAAATTATGCGCAACATATCAACACACCTGTTTATACCGTTCCGAATATCATCAGACCAATTAAAAATGATACTAACAAAGAGAATATTATCATGAGTGCGGGTAGATTAGAATTTGAAAAAGGCTTTGATATTTTAATAGAAAGCATTCGTCGAATTCAAGATGATCTTAAGCGACTCAACTTTAAAGTAGAAATATATGGAGATGGCCAAGAACGCGAGTCTTTGCAACAACTGATTGATCAACATCATTTAAACGATTTAATTACACTTTATGCCGCTACGCAACAACTTGATACTAAATTAGCTAAAAGTAAAATCACCGTCGTACCGTCAAGAAATGAAGGGTTTGGTATGGTTGTATTAGAAGCAATGGCGCAGGACAATATTGTTATCAGTTTTAAAGATACACTAGGGCCTGCAAGTATCATCACACATCAGGTTAATGGTTACTTAGCAAATTATGGTGATGCTGGTTCATTAGCAAAATACATCGACATCGCTATGAATCATATTGATGATGCCGACCAGATGGTTCATGAAGGACATGTTACTTTGAAACAATATACACCTACCACTGTTTATGAAACATTTATGTCCTCTATAAATAGCATTTAAACTTAAAGCACTACTCCGCCTCGGTAAGCAACTCAACTTAAGTGAAACGAGAAGTCAAATAAGCCCTACTTTATAAGCTGTTCCCTATGAATTGCCCCTGCACTGAGAAACCGGGTTAATCAGGTTCTACAAGCAAAGCAAGCTG